>JAPUDW010000197.1:0-1453 GCA_027492915.1 Bacteroidota bacterium
CTTGCGGAAGCTGTGCTGGATATTTCCGGCGGTGGCCCAATGGCTACCGAAAGCATATTAAATGAAGTTGGTGGGCTTGGTAAGGCGCCTATGGCTTTACAAGTATTCTCCCTCAATTTCGCACTAAACAAGGATGATCGATTCGACGAAGTTGGGCCAACGGGTGAAGTCCTGTGGCATCTGACCCGTTTAGAGCCAGAAGAAGTGCAGCACACGCCGAACATGCTGCGTTACATCCCTATCGAATATGATCGCACACTCCTGTCGAAAGAACTTGTCGCGATTGAAACCGAACTTGATGACGAATATTCAAACAATGACGACCTCGCCCTTCCAGAGGATATTCAAGAAACCCAGATTACTCTTACCTATCCTCACCGGCGTTTAGGTACGCTGCCCCTGAGTGAACGAACTGCGCTGATCTTCCCAACAGCCCGCCAAACACCGCGTGTTGCTTTCACGTTGGTCGATGGGCAGGATGGCGAAGAATATCCGGCATGGGTGGTTCGCAAAGATCGTTATGTCTACGGATTAGCCAAGTTTTACCGTAAGCACAAGCTGCCCATCGGCGCGTATGTTACTGTCCGCAAAAGTGAAGACAGCGGCAAAGTGGTGGTTAACTTTAAATCCCACAAGCCGCGTACCGAGTGGATTCGACTAATAGTCCCCAAAGGCGATCAAGTTATTTTTGAAAACCACAAACGGGCAATTGGGGCGGAATACGACGATTTGATGATCCTAGGGGCGGAAGATTTGACCGGTGTTGATGCCCTATTCACCAATGCCCAACAACAAAAGAAAAGTTTGGTAGCAATCCTGCGGAGTATTATCCCTTCACTTGGATTATTAACCCCGCAGGGAACAGTTCACGCCAAAACTATTTACAGTGCCGTGAATGTCTTGCGGCGCTGCCCACCGGGGCCGATCTTTGCGGTGCTGGTGGCAAACCCCGACTTCCAAAATGTAGGCGGGGATTATTGGAAACTCAGTCATGAATAAAGGGAGCGGGTCATGACCACGACAAGCGGTAAGCCTAGCTTTCTCATAAAGCCAACGCTGGATACTAAATTCCGCGTTGACTATAGCTGGTGGGAAAAAAGCTCAGAAGATTTACGAACCTATTTGCTCAGTCACCTGTTGCAAGAACAGCGTGAACGGCTGAGCCAAACCGATGAGGTTCGTACGGTTGATTATATTGACCCTGATACGGGTGAAGTTTTAGAGCTGGATGAATTAGGGTTGGCTATTCAAGATGCAGCCGAAAACCCGAACTTTATCAACCAACAAACATCGCTGGTAGACAGTGTGTTTCGGGTATTTTTGGCGAACGGTAACATGCCATTAACCCCAACCGAATTAGCCGAGCGAACGGGTCGTTCAGCGAATACCATCCTCAAAACGCTCAGTGGTGGGCAAGTTTATAAAGGTATCCGTGCCCTACTGACATAAACAA
>JAPUDW010000197.1:1463-13898 GCA_027492915.1 Bacteroidota bacterium
ATAGGATATTACACGCATGAGTGTCATTAATACCGATAGTACAGGGAAGCAGCGTAATCAAATTATGCGGACGGTTGCAGAAATCCTGCGCCGTTTGAGCCAGAAACAAGTAGTAGACGACGAAGTACGGAATATGACCGCCATGCTGGTTTACCTGTTTCGCGAGATCGAGGCAGGTATCGACCAATCTGCAACTGCGTGGGAAAAACGCGATTACTGGGTCAAATCTGAGGAATTGCGCCAACGCTGGATGTGGGTAGGCGATATGGCCGACCAACTGCGGTCAATGATTTATTCCGAGCAGTGGACGCTGCTGCCCCCCATCATGCTCAAGCTGCTCCCCAAAGTGGCAGACATCAAGATCACCAAGATGACCCGCAGTGAATCAATGTGGGATGGCATTTATGATCGGCTGATGCGTGAGAAACCAAATTCAACCAACTCGTAACAGGCTCCAATCAATAGCCCTGCACTTCAACGAGTATGCAAGGCTATTATTTTGCCTCAGCGAAAGCGCTCTTGAATCCACGGCCTCAACAGATCATAGTTGGGTACAGCATTACCGCCGGGCGAACCTAATATATAATCACGGTTGATGACCAATTGTTCATAGCGCCCCCTGTTCAGGGCAGCAGGCACAGCCAGCGTGAACATATCCCACGGGCTTAAATTCGTATCAACCGACGACTGTATAACTGCCAGCGCAGCCGGCCAGCGCAGGGGATTGACGAGCTTGGCGAACAGTGCCGAGATAACCTGCTGCTGACGCGCCGCCCGTTGATAATCATCGTCCCCATGCCGAGTACGCGCATATATTAACGCCCGTTCACCGTCCATTTGCTGCACACCTGCATCAAACTGAACATATTGGACGCCGCCATCCTCGGTCGGATATAACTGATCAACGATGGTGCGTTCCACATCAATTGTCACCCCGCCAACCGCATCAACCAGTTTGATGAAGCCATTAAAATCAAGGCGGATATAACGCTCGAGTCTTATGCCAAAGTCCTGCGCGATGGACGACATGACCAAGGGTGGCCCGCCGCCTGCCCGTTCTTGCTCGCCCAGCACATTAATCGTATTGATGCGCTGCGCACCATAACCGGGAACTTCGATGAAAATATCGCGTGGGATCGATAATAGGGATAGGCGTAGCTGCGAAGACTTTACACCGATGACCATAATACTATCCGTCCGCGACAGAAAGCCCTCCCCTGCTCGCCCGTCAGTACCCAGCACCAATATATTTATAGGTGCTGGTGGAAAGATAAGGTAGGTTAGTAAAGATGTGCCACAACAAAATAGAGGCACGATGAATAAAGCAATGATAAGCAACCACCATCTGCGCCTGCGGGATTTCTGCGCCATCCTCACACGAGTGAGTGGCGATGGCGGTGTAGGAGCTGAATAGTTCATCCGAAAACGATTCCTAAATCTCGCGCCATCATTATTGTTTCACCGTTTGGGTCAACAAATTTCATTTTGATAGCGTCCTTCATTTTTACGGCAGTAACCGCATTACCTTGCAGGGCAACCATATAACCCCATTTTTCTTGCGCAACGAGGTGAACTGCTGCCGAACCAAATCGGGTCGCTAACCAACGGTCGTGAGGAGTTGGTTGGCCGCCGCGCTGTACATGACCCAGTACCGTCACCCGTACTTCGGCATTAACGCATTCTGCCAGCAAATTGCCAACAATATGCCCAATCCCGCCCAACCGAGCGCCAATACGTCCTTCACCTTTAGCGCGGTACTGCTGCTGACCATTTAGCGGTGCAGCCCCTTCTGCGACCACAATTAGACTGTGATGCCGGCCTGAAAGCTGCGCTTGCCGGATTTTTTGACAAACAATGTCAATATCAAAAGGAATTTCAGGGATAAGGATGGCATCCGCACCGCCTGCAACACCGGCATGTAATGCGATCCAGCCAGCATCGCGCCCCATCACCTCCAGAACCATCACCCGATGATGACTTTCAGCGGTGGTTTGCAATTTATCCAATGCTTCCGTAGCCGTATTAATAGCCGTATCAAACCCAAATGTTGTGTCTGTACTGCCGAGGTCGTTATCAATCGTTTTAGGAACACCAACCACGGCTGCTCCTAACTGAACCAGCCGATCAGCGATTGCCATCGTACCATCACCACCCGCAACAATCAGTGCATCTATGCCGAATTCGACCATGCGTGACAGCGCGAGGTGAGAAACATCTTCGTACTCGATTTTGCCATTCGGCCCTTCGACGGGGTGAGCAAATGGGCTGCCGCGATTTGCCGCACCCAGAATCGTACCCCCTCGTGCCAAGAGTTCGCGCACATCTTTTTCGCCGAGCGGCACAGGAGGTACACCCGCGCTTAACCCATCAAAACCTTTAAGGATACCGACGACTTGCCAACCATAACGGTTTTGTGCAGTAAGTACAGCCCCACGGATGACGGCATTTAAACCCGGTGCATCGCCACCACTCGTCAGGATTCCAATACGTTTGGACAATTTCACCTCATTCAATTATTCCAATGGAAACGATGTGAAACCATACAATCAACTAGAATAGCGTTTCCAATCGGTGCTATCCGGTGTAAGGCCATATACCCCACCGCGCATGTCACCGATGAAGATCATGCCATCTGAGCTTAATTGCACCTGAGGCGTAAAGGGGATTTCTGCCTCGGTAACAGCCCAACCTAAGCGGTCACGCAGACCGGATTGGTTACGCCAGAGTAAACCGAAACCACGTCGAGGCTGCCATGTAAAAGGCGGTGCATTATCAAATGCCGGATCAGTATCAGCCATACCCTCGACAAACGTATCGTTAAACACCTGCCAACGAGGCGTGTTCGCGCTGTCATAAAACACATAAATCGCGTCCTGCTTTTCAATCCACAGCATCGCGCCATTTTGGAATTGAAGAAACGACCCCATACTCACCAGCGGCGGATTCATCGCGCAACTCGCCGGTTGCAACATGCTGAAGAACCACGGGGTTGAGCACGAAACTGGTTGGGCAGCACCCATTGCCGTTGGGATAGGAACTACACCCGCAGGCATCCCATTTTGAACCGGCGTAACGTAAATCACACCATTATTGACTACGGCTTGAGTCGGTCGTGGTGTCGGGGTTGAGGTCGAGGTTGGAGTAATCGTCGGTGTCGAGGTGGGGGTTTTACTGGGTGGCAGCGTAGGAGTAACCAACACGAAGTTAGCACGCAATGTTGATGTGGTAATCGGTGTACCAAGTTCCGCCGTTGATATTTCCAACATAATCGGCGAAGGCGTAGCACTCAGCACGCGCGTAGGCGCAGGTGTTGTTGGCGCGAGTGTAACTTCTTGCACCAGCAGTGGCCCATTGTTCAAGGCGCTGCGTTCAGGGCTGCAAGCAGCACAGATCATCATGATTAGCGCGAACAACGCGCGTTTGCCCATACTGACTTCCTTACTTCTCACGATCAATTCTGACCCGATTGTATGCTCCAATGGCTCATAACGCAATTGGCTTAAACAGGGTCGTGGGTGTATCCTTATGCATTATGTTGTTCAATTAAAGAGGTCATCAATGACAAGGCGTAAATCCAGTTATTCTCGTCGAAAAAGTACACGCAGCAGTGATGGTTCCAGCCGGAGCAAAAGCTACGGGGAAGCTCGGATCGAACGAATAACGTGGGTATTCTTGATACTGGTCATTGCAATTGTGCAGATTCTCCAACAAGGCGGCATGGCAGTTCCAAACTGGTCAATTCCTTTTGTCGGCTCTGTGGTGCTGCTCGGGTCTGGAATATACCAATATTCGCGCCGATGGCGTGTAAGCCCAACCACATGGTTAGCTGGCGCATTACTAGCGGGATTGGCGCTCATTAATTTATACGTCAGCCCGAACAGCAGCTTCTTGGGCATTTCGTTGATTGTATTCGCAGCCGTGATTGTTGTTGGGCTGCTCACGGGCGAGACATAACCAAAATATGAACCATAATTAAGTGGGTTCTCTAAAATAATGACGGGTTAAAGATGGCAGATAGCGCTCATATTACGACAGTTGAAGATGTTCGCAAATTGGGGCTACCACTCGGTACAAAGGTAGTGGCCGGAGATGGATTGTTGAACCGGCCTGTTTCGTGGGCAACAGTCTTTTATCCTGAAACGCCCATTGGCACAAAAACCTTACAAAAGGGGGAAATTGTGCTGGTGGCGGCGCCGGAAACGGAATCATCAACAGCCGTAAGCGAGGCCGAAATCCTGCGTTGGGCAGCGGATATGCAGGCAACGGCGATTGTACTCAGCGATAACGCGGCTCCAGCATTGATTGCGGAAGCAAATGCCATTGGTATGCCCATCATGGTGCTGCCACCGGGCAGCCGTATCCGCATGGTCGAGAAAGCCGTAATTAGCTTGCTGGTTGACCGTAAAGGCCAAATTGAGCGGCGAGCAACGCAAATTTACCGACAGTTAACACAAATTTCTTCCCGCAATGAGGGCATGACCGAACTCGTAAGCGCGATGGCACGCCTGACCAATAAAGCTATCGTGGTGCAAGATAAACGACTGCGTATCATCGAAAGCACTGTGCAGCCACAGTTCATCGGCCAATGGGATGACATCGAACAGTTCTTGAAGAATGTGTATAACCTTCCCGTCGAGATGCAAGACCGCCAGCGTGTCGCCGAAATTGATAATCCTGTCCTCCTGCAATCCATCCCTACCCCCGGCTTGGCTCGGCTAGTATCACCGATTATCACCAAAAATATCGGGCGCGGGTATCTGTCGATAGTCGGGCGCGATAACGAACTTGATGACATCGATCTACTGGTTGCCGAACACGGAGCCGCCGCCTGTGCGCTCGAAATGGCAAAAGCCAAAGCGATAAGCGACACTGAAAAACGGCTGCGCGGTACATTCCTCGACCGGCTGCTGATTGGTGATGTAAGCCTGCAAGAAGCCATCCGGCAAGGCGAACGCTTCGACCACGATATGACACAAACTCATCTCGCAATTGTCCTCGCATGGCAAGGGGATAAGAAACCTTCAAATCGGCGCTTGGAGACCCTTGTCAATGGTGTGGTGGCGAACCAGCGTGCCAGCGCATTGGTGTGGCAACGTGAACGCGAAAACGAGCTGTTGGTTTTCCACGCAACGGCGTCTGACACCAAAGAAACAGTCGAAAGCAGCATCAAGCTGGCGAAAGCTTTCACACAGGAAGTCCAGCGTCAATACCCCGGTGCGCGGGTCGCAGTGGGCGTTGGGCAGGCAGCACGCGATATTACTGCATGGCGGAACAGCCACCGTGACGCCGTTCAAGCCCTCGAACTCGCGTCTCGCCTGCACACCGATACACCTTTGTATATCGGTGACTTAGGTGTTTATCAATTGATTTTGAGTCTCTCCGACCGCGATAAATTGCTGTCCTTCTGCCAAAAAACACTCGGTTCGTTGGAAGAATATGACCATCGCCAAAATGCAGATCTTATCAAAACGCTCGAAGCCTTCTTTGCATGTCACGGCAATCTGAGCCAAACGGCTGATATGTTGATTGTGCATCGTAACACGCTGCTTTACCGGATGAACCGGATTAACGATATTGCACAAATTGAATTGGATAGGCCGGAAATCCGGCTGGCTTTACACCTCGCACTGACAATAAGGCGGCTGCTCACCCTAAACTAAAACGACTATAAATGTTTCAGTTTCCTTAAAAAGAGTGCGGCTGCGCTCTTTTTGATTTCTACAGCGGGTCGCAATATTAAGCGGAGATGAACCGCTTTGCGCATCTACGATTTCTTGGTAGCCGAAAAATGGGTAAGTTATCCAGAGATGGTAAGACAATCTATGCAAATTGCACGATTTATGAAGGGGTAGCTTCAAGTAAATTATCCGTATATTTCTTGACATGCACAGGATAAATTATCACCAATAAAGAATCATTTGTTTTTAGGTGATTTAACCAAATTAGCGTCAGTTAGGAACGCGGCCACAAGGAGCAATCAAACAATGCAGCAAGATACGCCCTCTGAATGTCAGGATTTCCCTCTCCATCGCATTGATACACAGGAACATGATGCCTGTGCACTGATTTGCGCCGTCCGCAAAGGTGGGCAACCCACACACGGTAACGTAAAAAGAACAATCGAAGCGCTCACACGCATGGGACACCGGACCGGTATTGTTGACGGTGAAGGTGACGGCGTTGGTATTCTAACGGATATTCCGCGCCAACTTTGGATTAAGCGTTTGGCGCGTGCTGGTCTGCGTTCATCCATCGCCAGCAGCCGTAATTTTTGGGTCGCCCATGTGATGATTCCTGCGGCGGCACGGGGTCGTTCGCATAATCTGATTGAACGCATCAGCCGTCACATTATGGCAGCCGGTCTGGATGTCATTCTGGAAGAGCCGGGGGTCGTCAATAGTCATATGCTGGGGCCGAATGCGCAGAAAAACGAGCCGGACTTCTGGCAGATTGCAGGTACCAACGGCAGCGTCGCCCTCGAACAACTCGAAGCAACTTTGTTCCGCTTGCAAACGCAGCTTGAAAAAGAACTGGGGGTTCATTTCCCTTCGTTCTCGTCGCACAGCGTTGTTTATAAAGTACAAGGGACGGTGGAAATCCTCCGCCGTTATTACCCTGAACTCCGCGACCCTGATTATGCATCGGTCGTAACGTTGGGCCACGCCCGCTATTCAACGAACACGAACTCAAACTTTGAACGTGTGCAGCCCTTCGGTGTGATGGGTCATAACGGCGAATTCAATACTATTTCCAGATTCCGCATGGAAGCCGGCATGATCGGTATCCCGCTGGATGCTAACAACTCCGACTCGCAAGATGTTGACCGCGTATTACAAGCGCTGTGCGTCGATTATGGTATGGATTTGATTGAGGCAATGGAATATGTATTCCCACCGCACTCACATGACCTTATCCAGAACAGCCCCGAAATTCACGGGATGTATGACCAAATCCGCAAATCCTTTGGGCCGTTCGCGCAAGGCCCTGCTGCGGTAGCTGGTCGCCTGGGTGATGTATGCGTATTCAGCGTGGACGCGCTTGGTTTGCGCCCGTTATGGTTTGGCGAAAGTGAAAAAGAGTATTTCGCGACCTCCGAGCGTGGTGTTTACTCGCTCGATATGATGTCCGCTGAACCGAAGCCGCTTGCCCCCGGCGAAAAGATTGCCCTCAAGCTGAAGGCCGGTCAAGGTTTGGAAGTATATGACTATCCTGCTATCCAACGTTATGTCCTGAACAACCAGCGCGAACGTCATCTACCGCAGCCGGAATTGAACGGTGGCCTGTGGTCAATCAATGATCTGCCAACCAATGGCTCAGGGCTGCTTCATGATATGGGACAAATCAATGGGGGTGTAAATAGTCCAGTCGCCATTGCTGAACCCACAGCAGTCGCTGAGGCCGTGCAAATTGCCCCTGCTCCGGTACACACCGCGCTTCCCATTCCGTGGAATCAACTCAAGACACCCGTCAACGCCAACACAATGGCGGCACTGGGTTGGGAACGCTACCACGTCAACTTTATGGAAACGATTGCCGAATCCCACAAAGAACAGGTTGGGTCGCTCGGATGGGATGGCCCGCTGGCAGCACTCAGCCAGACGCGAGTGAACATTGCTGACTACTTCAAAGAAACCGTCGCCGTTGTCACAAACCCTGCTATTGACCGCGAACGTGAAAAAGCGCAGTTTTCGGTGAAGTCCTTGATTGGTACACGCCCTATGATTGCTGCGCCATTAGGTACAGAAAGTGCATTGCTCCAGTTGGGTACGCCCCTGCTGCTTGGTGGTTATCCTGATCTAGGTATGACCGAAGAAATTCGCGAAGCGGCGGAAAAAACCCAAACCATGTTAATCGAAGATCTCTTTGAGACATTTGGCGAACAGATGGTGGTTTTCTCCAGTTCGGCTGCGATGGATGAAAATATCCAAGAAGCAGTTGATCGGTTGCAAAATGCAGCCATCGAATCTGCGCTCAACGGCGCTACCTGCATCGTCATTGATGACAGTGACGTGTTCAAAGGCGAACGTCTGTGGATTGACCCGCTGCTGATGACCTCGGCAATTGACCAAGCCCTGCGCAACGCCCCGCATACCCCGAACCTACGCCGACAGGTTGGTTTGGTTGTACGGTCAGGTGCGCTGCGCGATCTTCATGATCTGGCGTTGTGCATCGCCCTTGGTGCGAACGGTGTTGTCCCCTACGCGATGTATGCCGTAGCGTTGGGTCTGGCACCGAAGCCATCTAAAGAACAACTGACGCCGGAAATGCGTGTGAAGCAGCTTATCGGTTTGGTGAAGGTACTGAACGGAGGAATCGAAAAAGCGATTTCAACCATCGGCTGCCACGAACTGCGCGGCTACGGTCATTCATTTAGTTCAATCGGTTTAGCGATCAACGTTACTCCCTACTTTGGAACCCCCAACTACTTTGGTTCAGAAGCACGCGGCCTGACATGGAGCGATATGAAGGCTGATGCCGAAGAACGCGCTGCCGAACTACGCGGTGAGAAAACCGGCAAACTAGCGAATGCTGACCGCCTGTATCCGAAGATGTGGAAGAAGATTGAGGATATTGCACAGGGCGAACTCTCCCTTGAGGAATACACCACGGAAATGTTCGAACTGGAAAACGATATTCCAGTCGCGCTGCGGCACATCATGGGCTTAAAGACCGAAGATGTCGAGCAGATTATTGACCCCGACAGCGTAGACCTCACTATCAAAGATCACACCATGCCCGTGGTCATCGGCGCGATGTCCTTCGGTTCTCAGGGTGAGTTGGCTTATAAATCCTACGGTGAAGCGGCTTACCGCTTGAACATCATCTGCGTCAACGGCGAAGGTGGTGAACTCGCTGATGTGATGGGGCGCTACCCGCGCAACCGAGGCAACCAGATTGCCTCGGCGCGTTTCGGTGTGAATATCGAATTCTTGAACTCGTGTAACTATCTCGAAATCAAGATTGGGCAAGGTGCAAAGCCCGGTGAAGGTGGACAGCTACCGGGTTACAAAGTCACCGAACAAGTGGCAGCCGCACGGCACACAACCCCCGGCGTTGACCTGATTTCGCCCAGCAATAACCATGATTTGTACTCGATTGAAGATTTAGCACAACTCATCGACGAGTTGAAAACTGCTAACCCTAACGCGAAGGTATCGGTCAAAATTCCAGTCGTTCCCGGTGTCGGCGTCATTGCGGTCGGCGTGGCGAAGGCTGGCGCGGACATTATTAACATCACGGGTTACGACGGTGGTACTGGTGCAGCCCGTGCACACTCGCTGCGACATGTTGGGCTTCCGGCGGAAATTGGCGTTTGGCTAGCGCACCGTGCGCTCAGCGAAAGCGGCCTACGTGATGATGTCGAACTGTGGTGCGACGGCGGCATGAAGAGTGGGCGTGATGTCCTCAAGATGATGTGTTTAGGTGCGAACCGCGTCGGCTTCGGCACGCTGGCGATGGTGGCAGTTGGTTGTACGATCTGTCGCAAGTGCCACGAAGGTACCTGTCATGTCGGTATCACCACCCACATTAAGACCAAGGAAGAAGCGCTTCTCAAGGGTATCAAGCACTTTGACCCGCGTGATTACGAAGCCTCGGTTGAAGGCATCTGCAACGTGTTCCATATGCTGGCGGACGACATCCGCAAATGGACAGCCAAGCTCGGTTTCACCCGCACACAGGATGTGGTCGGGCGTGCTGATCTGCTCGAACAAATCGCCATGCACGACCGGATTGACCTCAGCCCACTCACACGCCGTGCCCCGCAGAACATGAAGAAGGCGCTGCAACCGGGTGTCGGTGTGCGTCTGGTACGACCGCGTAACACGCTTACCAAGCAAATCACTGCCACGATTGCCGAGCAGGTTTCCTACGGTGAACGTGAACTAACCTATGACGACGAACAGGTTATGGCGATGGATCGCGCTCTGGGTACGCACCTGAACGGGGCGATCAAACGCGGCGACTTCCCGAATGCTGACCTCGTTACGGCTATTCACCTGAACTTTAGCAACTCGGCCATTCCGGGCAACGGTCTCGCAGCCTTTATCGACGCACCGCTTGAGGTTATGGTTGAAGGTGGCGCACAGGATGGTGTAGCCAAGTGCGCACACGGCGGTACTGTTACTATACTCAAAGGTTTGAACCACAATGGGCAGCGGCTTGATGGCTCGGTCGGCAAGAGTTTTGCCTATGGCGCACAGGGCGGCCGCTTCATCGTTCAAGGTAATGCTGACACCCGCGCTTGCATCCGTTTGAGCGGCGCGGATGTGATTTTCGGTGGTGAAGTCACACGGCCCCTTCGTGACGAACTCGGTGGGTTGGCCGGTCGTGCTAACATCAAGGGTTATGCCTGTGAATATATGACATCCGGTCGTGTAATCATCCTAGGCGACCCCGGCCCGTGGATGTGCGCAGGTATGTCCGGTGGTGTGATCTACCAACATATTCAGCCGGAAATGAACCTGACGGTTGACGCCATTCGACGCCGAATCGCGGAAGGTGCAACAGTCGATATTTTCACTTTGGACGAGCGTGGATTGGCCGATGTGCGCGAACTGTTGAACATCTATATTCAAACATTGGAAGTCAACAACCAGCCGGAAACCGCGCAGCATCTCTACAGTTTGGTCGCGCGTCCGCAAGACCATTTTGTGAAGATTGCCCCACCGATGCGCAAGAACTAAGTGCAGTAAAATGGATTATGAAAGAGCGAACTAAGTTCGCTCTTTTTGTTTGTGAATAGGATTTCAGGAAATGAGCGCCACGAGTAAAATGCTGTCCGCGCTTATACAAATCCATCGAGAGTCCCCATGTCGCCACTCATTATCATCACCGCCGTTATTGTTCTCGCTACCTATGCCGGTGTCGCTGTAGGGCGAGTGCCGGGGCTGCGCATGAACCGCGCGACAATCGCACTGGTCGGCGCGGCGATACTGGTCATTATCGGGGCGATTAACGAGGAAAAAGCCCTTCACGCACTGGATATGGGTACGATCCTGCTGCTGGCGGCGATGATGGTGATTAACGCTAATTTACGTATGGCTGGCTTCTTTAATGTGATAAGCAGCGGTGTGCTGCGGTTAGCAAAAACACCGCGTATCTTCTTAGCGCTGGTCATCGCGGCTTCCGGCATTTTATCGGCGATATTTCTCAACGACCCTGTTTGTATCCTGTTCACGCCGCTCGTCATCGAATTGTGCATCAAGCTCAAACGTGATCCCCTACCCTACCTCGTTGGATTGGCGACAGCAGCCAATGTGGGGTCAACGGCGACCATCACCGGCAATCCACAAAACCTGATTATCGGACAGGCCAGCGGCATACCTTTTTTGACCTTTCTCGCCCATTTAGGGCCGGTAGCACTCATCGGTTTAGCGATTTGCTGGGTGGTCATTGTGGTGGTGTATCCAACCGAGTTTAAGAAACCATTTGAGATGGAGCCATCGACCACAGCCGACGAAAACACCCATACCTACCCTCCTCTCTTAAATCGAACCCTACTGGTTGTGGTCGGATTGATGATCGCTTTTTTGGGTGGGTTACCGATTGTCTCATCCGCGTGTGTTGCAGCCGGATTACTTCTCATTTCACGCATACGACCATCCAAACTGCTGGCGATTGACTGGGAACTGCTGGCGTTTTTCGCTGGCCTCTTCATCGTGACGGGCGCAATCGAGGTCACTGGACTTAGTAAGCAGTTGTTCGAAGTTGTAGCCCCGCTCATCCGTGGAGGGGTACCAGCACTCAGCCTGACTACAGGGGCGCTCAGTAATATCGTTTCGAACGTACCAGCCGTTTTGCTCCTTCGACCGGAAATTGGCACACTACCCAATGCTCAGCAAGCGTGGCTGACATTGGCGATGTCCTCGACCCTAGCCGGTAACCTGACTCTGCTTGGTTCGGCGGCTACGCTGATTGTGGCGGAAGTCGCAGCCACTCGCGGCGTGAAATTGGGCTTTATGGCTTATTTGAAAGCCGGTATCCCGATTACGATTTTGACGCTTATCGTCGGTATTCTTTGGTTAATAGCGTTCGGCGGTTAGAGAAACTAGTCCGTTATAACAATTGCAGAATTTGCCCTAAAGGACTCCCTTCGGTCGCACAAATTGCATTAGTTCCGCCGAAATGGCAGGCGGCTGTGAGGGAGACATCCGCTGAATTGACATTTCTTGTCGGCGGGAGGCTCGGCTAAAACTGCTGAATTGGCGCAGTTTCGGCAGATGTGAGGGAGAATGCCACCGCTGTGCAATTTGTGCATTTTGTGTCAGCGGGAGGCTCGGCTACATCTGCTGAATTGGCGATATTTCAGCGGAAGGCTCCCGTATATCTGCCGCCCCGCAAGGGGACTATAGCCGAAAGTGCAAAACAAATGCATTTTTACCACAGGATAACATTCAGGATTAGGGAAGAAAGGAGTATAGTGGGAGAATGACA
>JAPUDW010000198.1:0-12790 GCA_027492915.1 Bacteroidota bacterium
GTATTACCCGTGAGAATGTGCTGGGAATCCAGTATTTTTTCCACATGATCGGTGATCATTTCAGATGGGATGTCGTTCAAACTAGTAAACCGAAACAGAACCGCCGCCGCCATAATGCCGATGAGGGCGAGCAGTGTCCAGCCGCGCGGCGGCCTAACCGACCGTATCGAAGTCACTACTGCCCGTATACCCCAGCGTGGCGGGGCAAACACCGTAACCCAAAGGATGATGCTTACCATCCACATCACCACGCCCAACAGCGTAAAACGATTATTGGAGGTTGCTGACAGCGTGATCATGCTCGTCGTAAAAGCCAGCATACCCCTGATAAGTTGGAGGGCGATGGACAAAAACTCGAAACGTTGACTGGCAGGCTCAAGCGGAATGTCAGGCGGTTCATGGGCTTTTTCGACGTGGAGATCGAGCAGCGTATGGCGCTGCAACCACCCAATAAAAATATCACCCGCAACCCAGATCAAAAATGCGAGCGATAAGATGGGTAGGCCAGTCGCTAAACCAGATGCTTCTGTTCGCTCCGTCGCCATAATCCAGTTGCCATAAACAGCGACAATAAAGGCGACAATCCGTGTAATCAATAAAAACGTATCGCGTTGATGCCTGTTCCATCCAGAGGGTCGCGCATCAGGTAAAGTTACGGAATGATCAAAGGTTGCTTTTTCCATCGGCTTAACATCAGTAGATAACGTCGGCAAATTCAGATCAACCGAACGGCGTTCAGAGGAGTCATCACCTTCAAGCTGCAACTGCTGCTCCTCTTTGTCGAAGTCGGAAGGCATATTCGATAACCTTACTTGTGTAATAAAGAGATAGATTTCAGGAGTCCGATATATTTTATTCCTTTTGTTTCGGTTCGTAATAGCCGCTTGTCCCTGTGTTCTTTGTGGTAAAAAATGCATCTATGTATCACCGCCATCACCGCCGTGCGTTCCGTAACTTGAGCAAAAAAAGAGGCGGATACATTGATCCGCCTCGTTGTCACCATATACGGCTGCTGATAAGGGAGGGTCTGTTTAGGCCTTGACCTTTTCTTTGCGGCTGTCAATATCCCCGTCGTACATGAGCGCTTCACGTCCCCGTTCGCCCGTGCGGATGCGTATGACATCTTCAACCGGATAAACAAAGATAATGCCGTCACCAATTTGATCCGTGCGTGATGCTTCAATAATCTTATTGATGGTTTTTTCGACATTGTGTTCGCTCAAGACAATATTGAGTTGTACACGCGGCAGCAGATCCACTTTATAGGTACCAGAGCGCCCGTTTAACACGATACCCCCCTGCCGCCCATGACCGCGTACCTCGCTGACATTCAGCCCGATGATGCCAATCTCCTGCAAAGCTTCTTTGACATCATCCAGCTTTTCCTCACGAATAATCGCTTCGATTTTTTTGAACATGGTTTCTCCCGGTGACCTGATACTCATAAACAGATGCGGATTGGTCTATCGAAATGGGTAATTGATGTGACCCACGAATTAAAGGTAAGCGCGTTCGCCATGTTCACTGATGTCTAACCCAACGTCTTCCTCGTTTTCAGTCACACGCAGACCAACCACCTTATCCAGCACCTTCGCCAATACAAAGGTGATGGTGAATGAGAACACAACCGTGATCACAACCGTTACAGCCTGTATGCCTAATTGAGCCGGATTGCCATAAAGCAGACCGTCGAAACCCGCTGAATTCACGGCTGTGGTTGCAAAAATGCCGGTTGCCAGCGCACCCCATGTGCCGCCGACCCCGTGACACGCCCAAACATCCAGCGATTCGTCCAGCTTAAAGCGCTTGCGCAGGCGGATGGCGTAATAGCTGATGGGTGCCGCGATAGCACCAATAGCCAGTGCCGCCAACGGGGTGACAAAGCCTGCTGCCGGTGTAATGGCGACCAGCCCCACCACCATGCCTGTCACAATACCCAGCGGGCTAGGCTTATTGTCGCGCCAACTCAGGAACATCCAAACCACGCCAGCAGCAGCAGCAGCCGTGTTGGTCGTTACAATCGCGTTGATTGCCAATCCATTTGCACCCAACGCACTGCCACCGTTAAACCCGAACCAGCCCATCCACAGTAAACCCGCACCCAGCATGGTATAAGGGATATTGGTAGGTTCCAGTGACCCTGTGCCAAACCACTTGCGTCGTCCAATGACCATCGCAAAGGCCAGTGCAGAAAACCCTGCGGTAATATGTACGACAGTGCCACCGGCAAAATCCAGCGCACCCAGATTGCGGAAGATGCCACCCACAGCCCAAACCCAGTGGGCAACAGGGGCATAAACCAGCGTCGCCCACAGCACACTAAAAATTAGGAAGGTCTTAAAACGCACACGTTCAACGAATGCACCGGTAATCAGTGCGGGGGTGATGATCGCAAACATCATCTGAAAGGCTGCAAAACTCATGTGTGGAATGGTGGAGGAATACTTTTCATTCGGCTCTGCCCCGACATCGTTAAAGCCTAGATAATCGAAGCCGCCGATGAGACCACCGTTGCTCGTACCAAATGCCAATGAGTAGCCAAAAAGCAGCCACTGAATACTCATCACCCCCATCATAATAAAGCTCAAGTTTAGGGTCGAAAGAATATTTTTCTTACGCACCATCCCCCCATAAAAAAATGCAAGTGCGGGTGTCATCAGCAGCACTAGCGCGGTGGAAACCAATATCCAAGCGGTATCCCCTGTGTCAATCATGCATGAGTTCCTTTCGTCTTGTTCTAAAATCACAAAATTTTACAGTAGCCGCCTCTCACTTGTGAAAAGCAGCTAATATCACTTTCTAATTACACAGCCATTAACTGATTAATTTGTACAATCCGGCTGCTATCTTGATAGGTGATTTCAAAAGTATACAAACTGAGGGGAGGAGGCTCATGAAAGATTTAACAAAAGTTTCTGGCGTTCGTTTTATGAAAACCAAACAAAAATCAAGTGTGAAGGGTTCTCCTTATTGGTCTTTAGTTAAAGTGTACAGAATTCAACGGGAGCTTCCCGCCCGCCATTTCGGCGGAAGTATTGCAAAAGGATGCGATTTACGCCGATTTACTCGACATACCGCTGGGGCATCGGTTCTTCTTCCGTCTTATAAACACGGAACCCGCGCTTCACATAATTAGAAATCGCATACGGCCCGTCGAGGTTGCAGGTATGTACCCACACCCGATTCGCCCCGTCCGCCCACGCCTGATGAATCCCGTAACTCAGCAGGTGCTTGCCCAACCCCATACCCATATAACCCGCCCGCAGCCCGAAGTACGCCACCTCGGTCGACTCACCCTGCCGTGCCAACTCCACATATCCGACTGGTGCACCCTCTACATAGGGCACATAGATGCTCACCTCCGGCTGCGAAATCGCCCGTTGTAGCTCGTCCTCACTGATAATAAGCCGGTCACGCCAGCGCCAATCCCAACCGACTTCCTTATACAAAAATCGGTAAAACGCCACGTCCGGTCGTTCCAGCTTCACGATTTGTAAACCGCTGTGCTCCACAAACTCAGGCCGGAACTGTGCTGCGTCGGTCATTTCAAGGTAGGTGGTAATCAGCTTATCGGGGATAGTCGTCGAATCGCTCACAGGTTAAACCTCGCCTGTCAAATCAAAATACTTCATTAGTCGGCGTAAAAATGATCTCGTAAATCTTCTTCAGAAATATAAGTGCGAGCTTGTTTATAAATTGCACTTAATATCCCTGTTGAAAGTGGTTTACTACCGTGGACGGGGACATGAAGCGTTTGTCGCTTTTCATCAACAGTGCGCCGTAATTTGTGGTGACTGCCTTCGACTTTGACAATCTCAAACCCGAAGCCTTGCAAGATGGTGATAAGTTCCTTGCCTGATAGCTTACGCAATCTGGGCATAATCAGGCAGTTCCATTGCAATACTTACATGAGGATTGGGAATAACATTGTAGGTTTCAAGTGTATCTTCATCATTGAGTGCAAAAGCAATGACTTCGCGTAGGTTCTTAAAGAGTTCATCCAAGGTGCCGCCGCTTGCCACAACATTAATTTCATCGCACGAGGCTACGTAGTAAGGATGTCCGTCGTCACCTTCTGCTTGTCCATCGAAATACTCAACTGACACATGCAAGGTATCTTTCGGTTGCATCGCCGTAAACTCCCTTTCACTTCGCCCTTTCTCTGAGTGGTATAATACACGAAAATGGCTTCTTTTTCAGGCTGAATATATTAAGCATGGTTTCTCTTTAGCAGAATGAGTGTAAAGGGTTTCAAGATGGATTTTTCGCTGAATGAAGAACAACTTCAAGCACGCAAAATGGTGCGGGATTTCGCTCAAAAAGAGGTAATCCCCGTCATTGGCGAGTGGGATCGTAAGCAAGAGATGAACCCCGCCTTCCTACCGCGTATGGCCGAACTCGGCATCCTCGGTATCAACATCCCTGTGCGCTACGGGGGTCAGGGCTTCGACTACATCACCCTCGGCCTCGTGTGCGAGGAGTTGGAACGCGCCGATACCACCCTGCGCGTGGTCATGTCGGTGCATATGGGCTTGAACAGTATGGCGCTCCTCCAATGGGGTACCGAAGAACAAAAACAGAAGTTCCTCACCCCGCAGGCCAAGGGTGAGAAGTATGCCGCCTTCTGCCTGACCGAGCCGGGTGTGGGCAGTGACGTGCAGAACATGAACGCCACCGCCAAAAAAGTGGGCGATAAGTACATCCTCAACGGTGAAAAGATGTGGATCAGCCTCGCCAGCAAGGCGCACCACTTCCTCTATTTCGCCAAGACCGACCCATCACAGGGCGCGAGGGGCATCACCGCCTTCGTCGTCACCAGCGATATGCCGGGTGTAACCACAGGCGATATTCACGGTAAGCTCGGCGTTCGTGCTGGCTCGACGGGCTGGGTGAAGTGCGAAGATGTCGAACTGACCGCCGCTAACCGCCTTGGTGAAGAAGGCGAAGGCTTCAAAATCGCCATGTCGTGTATCGATAACGGTCGCTACACCGTTGGCTCCGGCGCAACCGGCCTCATCCGTGCCTGCCTCGAAGAAAGCATCAAGTACGCCGAACAGCGCGTAACCTTCGGTGTGCCGATTTCCCAGCACCAGCTTGTTAAGCAGAAGATCGCTTTCATGCAGCAGTGGTATGACGCGGCCTTCCTGCTCAATATGCGCGCCGGTTGGCTGAAGAATCAGGGTGTCCGCAACACCCGCGAAACCAGCGTCGCCAAGTGGTATGCTACCGACCACAGCGTTCAGGCCGCGCTCGAAGCCATTCAGGTACATGGCGCTTACGGTTTCAGCGATGAGTATCCGGTCGAGCGCTACTTGCGTAACAGCAAGGGCGGCGTGATCTACGAAGGTACCAGCGAAATCCACCAGCTTATGCAGGCCGATTATGCCTTTGGCTTCCGCGAGGACAAGCCGCTGCGTTGTGAACTCCCCGCTTACAATGCCGAGTTCTGGCAGAACGAGTAGGAACTGGCGTAAATCCGCCGCCGGTAATGATTACAAAAACGGATGCTGCTGTAGCATCCGTTTTTATTTCTCCTAACTCATTCGGATCAACTCGCAGGTTTGCCCTTCCACAACCACCATGCACTGCCCCACACCCACGGGGCATAAAGGCCGAAGCTGATGAGCAGGGGGATAGTCGCTACGTCCGGCACAACCACCAGCAGCGCCGTTGCAAAGGTGGCGATGCCCCACTCAGCCGCGCCCAACCATACCAACCAGCACGGATAGTTCGGGGTCGCAAAGCAGGCCGGTAATAACAGCAGCCCCGCCACCGAATACAAACCAAATGCGGCTACATTGGTTAGCGCATTCGCAAGGCTTTCGGCTGCTCTAAAGACAACCTCTAACGTCGGATCAGGCGTGAGCGTGAGCGCACGGGCAAGTTCCGGCAGAACAGTCAGGTAGACCAGCACGCCCACAATATCGACCGCCGCTGCGACCACCGCAAGGCCGATAGCTAATGAATGCCACGGTTGCGCCGGTGTCAAATGGCGACCGAGCGCAAAATAACTCCATGAAAAGCTCAATGTGACGCTGAACCAGAACAGCCAACCCGCTTGCCATACCAGCGTGTTTTCGGCAATCCAGCTCGCCCGTAAAAGCATGTCCGGCTGTCGTGCAATCGCCGCTGGCCCTAGTAGGATACCGGCAACAAATAATGCTAAAAAGGTATTAATCAGTCCGGCAAGCAACAAGCCGACTATATCTAAGCGAACGGCGTGGGTGTTGTTACTGGGCATAGTGGGGCAAACTTTTCTCGCTCGTGCGGTAGCTCAAGATAATGCCGAGGCTGAATACAATCGCTACCCCCGCTGCGATACAGTAAAGAGTCAAGTTCGCCGCTGTATCCGGTCGCAGGTCAGACTGATGCAGCAGAGGCAAAAGCAAGAACAGGAAGCCGGTTAATGGTGCTTGCCAGAACATCGGACGAATACGCAGCCAATCGCCGTCCCACAACGCCCATGCATATGCTGCCGTATGGGTAATAAAAAGCACACCGATCAAACCCCCGACCAGCGGAGTCAGCGTCCACGGTAAAACCTGATTAACCAACTCAACTTGGAACAGCAGCGCCACCCCACCGATGAGGCTCAGGAGCAGAAAGATGATAGCTGTCAAACGGGTTAGGCTGTTCAGCGGGATTTGAACCGGCAGCCGACCGCCGCTCTTTCGCTCCTGAGTCACAAAAACATAGGGCGACGCAACGAATAAAATCAGGTACATGCTCAGCCAGTAAGCCAGATGAAACCAAGGATGCGCAAGGAAAGGTTTGATATAAACAAATGTCAACAGCGTGGCAAAAATCGAAAACAGGGTGATGACAACCATGACGTTGCGTACACGCGCCCAACTGGTTTGCATAGCCCCGATGATGATGAGAATTAGGGCGTTGGCGTACATAACGCCCATCAACCGCGCATTGATAACCGGGTTAACCGTCCAAACAAATAATTCCTCGGTTCGGTGCGGAAAAGTCATCAAGATACTGATGGCTGGAAGGGCGTTTGCAAGCAGCACGATAAAGACGAACTTGACCGGAATCGGGAGCGTGTTGTACCACCATTGTCTCAGTTGATTCATAAATCCTCTATGCTGATAAAGATGAATAGATTTTACTCCCTCAATATACATAGTTTCAGGGTACATAACCACCAATATTTAGACCTTATTGATCCATGTATGATTCGTGACAAATAGTTGGCAGCTTACAGGATGGTTAAACTTAAAAATTGCACGCTTTAGAACATAAGCCAGTCCCCATATTGTAGGGACGCATAGCTATGCGCTCTGTACAGCAAACCTATTCTTATCACTTACTTTGTAACCATTGGCATCTCTGTTCTTTATTTCATATAAATCAGTAATTTAGTTATAGAGTAGGTCACACATGGGCTAAACGTGGGGAAAGCGCGTAAACCATAAAATCGAATAAAAGGTAATCTGGTGTGTAAGGTATGGCGATCTATTTTCGCCTTCTGATTACTAAGCTATTTGAGGTCGATCATGAAAATACCATTTGTCCTTCTGTTCACGACTGCCCTTGTCATCGCTGCCTGTAACCTGAATCCCACCGGAACGCCAACCGCACAAATCGCGACAATTGAACCCGCTGCGGCTCAAGCAGTGCCAACTGCCGCATCCGCCAGCAGTTCAAGCAGCGTACCCATGACGACTCAAGTCGATGAAGCTTCGGGCGTGGCTTTTGACTATCCGACCGGATGGACAGTTTCGCCCCCGCCTGCCCAACCCGCCAGCGCCTACAGTTATTCCCTCGGTTCATTCGACTTTTTGAATCCGCCAGCGGTACAGTCAAAAAGTGATCAAGGCGTACCGGATGGCGAAACCGTTATTCAAGTGAATTTCCATGCCGATAATGAAACGCTTGAGAGCATACGTGGCAACCTACAATCCGAAGTATCAAACGGCACCGGAAAAATTATGAAAGAACAACCGCGTACCATGCCGGATGGTGCGAAAGCCTACTACTATGAAATTCAAGGAATGTTCGAAGGCACAGGTTACCTGCTGCAAACGACGGTCAACGGGCATACCATCAGCGTTGTCGCTTATGGCGAGGGCGATCATTTTGAGGATGTGGTAAATTCGCTGCGCGCCGCCTAGCGATCATCATATACAGCCCATAACGGATGTTGTACCCTAGGGCGAGGCGCACTCGCCCTCTTTGTTGCTAGGTCTGAGGTCATCGCATGAAACGGAAACTCACGCTGCTCATCGTCGGTTTGATGGTTGCCGGCTGCACACCGGATATATCGGGGATAGCCACCATTACACCACCGGTCGAAAATTTCACCGGCTTTGATGTTCCTGACGATGGAGATGCCGAAGCGCCTGTACCGATGACGACTTACGTTGATGAAACTTCAGGTATCGCCTTCGATTATCCAACTGGATGGAATATGGCTTTACCCTCAACCGAAGGTTCGACCATTTACAGCTATACAATAGCATCCTACGAAATGGATAATCGCGGCACGACGCCGGCAGGTGAAACCAAGATCGACATCAACTTTTTCGGGGTAGACGACACCCTCGAAACTGCCCGCGCCGCCCTGCAAGCCGATGTTGACAGCGGCATGGCGAGGATTGTGAGTGAGGAAACCCGCACCGCTGCCGATGGCTCGACAGCTTACTACTACACCATTAACGGAACTTTGGGTGGCACAGCCCGTATGATGTACACAGTCGTCAACGGGCATGTCGTCAGTGTGGTCGCTTACGGCGCACAAAATCAGTTTGATGCGGTCGCTGTCTCATTACGAGCAAAATAAGTTCATCAACAACAATTAAAAATAAAACGGATGCAACTGCTGCATCCGTTTTTGTTTTCCCACGCACTAGATCGGTGTTGGTGTATTGGTTGGGGTCGGGCTATCCGTCGGCGTTATGGTGTTGGTTGGTGTAAACGTATCCGTCGGTGTGATTGTGTTGGTTGGTGTAAAGGTGTCGGTCGGTGTTATGGTATTGCTTGGCGTCAGGCTTGGGCCAGCCGTCACCGTGTTCGTGAGCGTGTTGGAAGGCGTAGTGGTCGGGCCGGAAGTCGTTGCTATGGCTGTGCTACCGTTCGGGCGCGGCGCACGCGGCACTTCATAACGCTTGGATGTACAAATCACAACACCATTCCGCAGCGCTTGCACTTCCCATGCAAACTTAAAGCCAAAACCCACCGTTTCGTTGGTGATACTCGCTGTCAGATTAAGCACGTTGTCCGCTGTTTCAAATGACCGCGCTAAGAATGGCGCTTTGTCGAGGTTGAATACATTCACACGGTAGGTGGTTGCCCCAACTGCTGCATCCCAATAGAACGTATTCGCACCATAGTTAAAGCCGTCTAACGGTGATGTCGCGCGGAAGTTGGCGCACACCACCGGATTACCACTGTTAGGTGTTCGGGTGATCTGGTTCTGCGGCACGGGTGTAGCAATTGGTTTCGGCGTAATTGTCACTTGTACCAATTCACCATCCACCACAATTGCGTAATTCAAGATGCTTTCTGGCAGTCCTTCCAACGTTTTAAGCAGTTCAAACTCGGCAGGGGTTATCGGGCGCAGGTTGGTAAACTCACCGGTCACATCTTTAGTCGTCGGGTCAAGCGGCGCATCAGCACGGTAGCCCGCCGGAATTTCGACACCATTCACCATCGCCGACCCGTCAATTGTCAGGATAACCAGTCGCCCATTCTCCGTCCACATGGCGACTGTTGAGCCGAGCGTGATTTCGGCACCATTCGCCGTAATCGCGACCTGAGTTTTGAGTGGCGATTGCAGCACTAACATAGAAGGTGACTGGGTACAGGTAACACCGTTGCCAGCCGCTTGAATATGAAAGGCTTGCATGGGTGTTAAGGGTAAACTGCTTTCGGTGGGCAAAGCATCGGTCTCTGTTAATTCGTCGATGAACGAGTGAGCGATCCAGCCGAAAGTCGTATCGTCCACGATCACGCGCACCCAATCCGAGTCGTCGCTGCGCAGATCGCCGAGGAGTTCATCACCCACGGTTACGCTGGTCACAACATCTGAATTGCTATCCGGCGCTGCATAAATATTGGCAGCGGTCACAGCATGAAGGGTGATTGGTTCGCGGGTTGGTAAGGCTTCCGCTGGCGGCACATCATTCCGCACATTGACATCACCGAGCAGAATGAACCGCAGTGATTGACCGGGCAGCGTATCCGGCAGGTTCGCTTGCAGGTTCAGTACAGCGATACCCCATTCATTTGCTTCGGTATCCAGCGCCGAGGTTTGCAGCGACAACAGCTTGCTTACATCGGTTTGATCAGCTTGTCGGGTGAAGAAATCAGTCTCGACCTCGGTATTAAAAATCGGTCGAAGGCGGTTATAACCGTAGCAGGCAGAATTGCGGCTGAGGTCGGTACAAGACGTGCCAACTTCGACCAGCGCTTGCTTCACCACCGTATCGCAAGTATCCGCCGGATTTTGGGTGTGGGCACTGCGGTAGGCAAAGATCATGACGCCAAAGAGAAACACCAACGGGATGAGGCGCAGCGATTTGTGTAGCATAGCTTCTCCAACGTAAATGCAATACATGTAGGAAAATCATCATAGCACTAATTCATGTTCATGTAATCAACCACGAGGTCATATTCCCTCAGGTTTTGTTCGTCTGTGTGAGTACAAATAATTTAATGTCGCCACAAGCTCTTTTTTAGTCATTTACGCACAACATCATAACAAAAAAGAGCGTAAGCTTTCGCCTACACTCTTTCATCGTGCCTTCTAAAGTGTAATTATCGCAGCGTAATCACCCAACCACTGCCCGTCACGCTGACGATAACCCCGCCGCTCTTAACGAACAGCACCGGTAGCACAGGTGCATCCGCGCTGACAAACGGGATCGGCTGTCCCAACTGTGCGCCGTTGGCATAAGCCGTAATCGCACCAGTGGTCGCGTCGCGTTCCAGCCGCACCCGCACCACCACCACGTTGACCGCCTGATTGCTGAAGTTGGTGACGGTTTCGCCCACCCGCTGACCGAGCTTAATCACCCCCGGCTGCACCAACTGGACGTTAACACCCGCCGTCTGCGATGAGTCGTTGGCGGCTTGCAGTTCCGCACCAAAGTACACCTGCTCCGGCGATACGGCAACAGGGTTAAAAGTCGTCAGTGTTAGCTCAACCTCGACCCGTCGGATGCGGCTGGCGGCGTTATTACCATAGTAGGTTTCCAGCAAGCCGGCAGGGATCGGCAGGTACAGTGTCTCGGCATCACCCTCGGCTTCCGAACCCAACCGCCAGTAGGAATTGTCCAGCGCCGTTACCTTGAAGAACGCATTCTTATCCCACGGAACGTCAGTCATGGTATCGAAAGTTCGCAGCAAATCCTGCGGCCCCTGTAAGCCCTGCGGCGGCAGTGTCGCGGTTGGCGTGTTCGTCGCCGTCGGCACAGTCGTGGACGTCGGCGTAATGCTCGGCGTGACCGTCAGCGTAGCCGTTGGGCTGGCGGGTATAGGTGTCGCGCTCGGCACATCGGTTGCTATCGGCGGCGGTGCCAAACTCGGCTGCTCGGTCGCCAATTGAATGAGTGTGGGTGTCGATTGGTCGCCCAATAAGGAGATGAGCGTTGGCGTCGATAGTGTCGTGTTTAAGCCAGTTCCCGCTTCGGGGTCAAGTGTCGTGGTTTCAGTCGGCACACCGGCTTGCAGTGTCGCTTCGCCGTCGGTCGCCGTCGCTGTAATGGTCACCGCTACGTTTGGTGAACCACCGCCGCTCAGTGCGACGGCTGCCAACCCGATAATCGCCAACCCGATGATGCCGCCCACGATAATGAGCATACGGCCCGAAAAGCGCGTGCGCCGTTCAACCACATCTTCTTCCGGTTCGTCACTATAGCGCGAACCTTTGTAGGTATATTCAGGGATTTCCGCGTCTACATCCACACGCGGCGTCGGCTCGCTGGTGGGCGGTGCGGGGAACTCCGGCGCATTGTCCGTGATGTCGTACCAGTGACGATACAGCGGATAAGCCGGATGCCGGTCAATGAACATCGCGCGGAACAACTGGTTAAAGCGGTTGAGCTTTTCGCTCCGCCGTACCCCGTCGGTATACACCTCAAGGAACGAGGTATAGGTATCGCTCCAACCCCGCAGCGTCGGCGTATAATTTTCACCGAGCAGCCGCACCGTCACATCCACCATACGCTTCATCGCACTGAGGATGCTTTCTTGTGGCTCGGCAGGTTTGTTGTCGATGGCAGCGTTCATCAGGCGCGATTGGTTGTGCAGTTCCGCCGTCCCGGCTTGCAGTTCCATCAGCCATGTGCGGTAGGGAGTGAGTGTGATAGAAGCCGCTTGCTCGACTTCGTTGATGGCGTTAATCGCGTTCTCGATCTTGATTCCGGCTGACCGAAACTCACCATCCGACCAATCGCGCAGCGCGTTTTCAATCTCGCGGAGGCTGTAAATACCGGCGGATAACGTGCGCGACTGCGGGTTGTCTTCCAGCTTGCGCCGTGTCACCTCAACCGTTGGCATCGCCGCCTGATGATTCACACCGTTGATGAGGTCAGCCCCCGCATTCAACTCACGCCGCCGGTCGATAAACTCGGTCAGGGCGCGGGTCAGCGTGTGGCGTTGAGCATACTCGCCCAGTGTCCGCATCGCCGCTTCCTTCCAGAAATCCGCATCTTCTAAGCGGCTTTCGTTCGCGTCCAGCACACCCAGCAGGATAAAGTTGGCGAACAGGATATGCGGTGCAGCCGTGCTGTTGCGCCCGAATAACTCAACCAGCCCTTTAGTCATCGCCTTGAGGTAT
>JAPUDW010000198.1:12800-13889 GCA_027492915.1 Bacteroidota bacterium
CCCCCCCCGCCCGTGCGGCCTCGCCGTGCGGTCTGCGTCTTTGCTCGGCATCTGCGCCGAGAAGTTATCGCGGATCGTCAGTTCGTCCGGTGTGTAGAGGTGTTCCAAGCCCACAACCGCCGCCTGTGTCCCCTTGACATTATTCGCACCGTTGCGTTCCACCCAATCGCGGGAAATTTTACTCAGTTCGCGCAGCCGCCCTGCCGCAAAGCGCTGCGCATCATCCCGCGCGATCTCATACGCCTGCTGCCCCAGCCGTTCGGCATCCGCCAGCTTGCCACGGTCATAGGCTTCCCAGCCATCTGCCAGCGCCCGCCCCAACCCACCAAACAGCGCGTGCCGCTCGATATACTGCGCGTTGGTGATAATCGTCCGTACTTGGTTGAGCCAACCTGCCAGCGTCGGGCTAATCGTGCTGACTTCATCAATCGCGTCCGTGAGTGCTTCAATCGACCCCAAACGGTCGCCTTGAATGGTCGTGTCGGCATACGTTGCCCACGCCTGCCGTGCTGTTTCCAACCCGCCGATCATGCGTACCAGCAGTTCGTCAAACAACCGTTCGCGGAAGGGGAGCAAATCGCGGGATGTGGTTTCCAGCCAGTTTGCCAGATCCGAACCATCCGCCGCCGGTACATACGTCTGGTATGAACCGAGTAGTTCGTAAAGCCCGTCCAACATGCGCCCCAAACCGTCCCATGCCGGATTAGTCGGGTCAATCGCGCGGCTGCTGTCGAGTGCATGTACCGCGTCACGCGGGCTGGAAGTCGCCTGCCGCCCGATGACATGCATGTTGTCTGCCAGCGCCATCGCCGCGTTCATCGCCCGTTCAAGCGCTGATACCGGCAGTTGATGGTCGGGCAGCATCTGCCGCCGGTTAATGGTATCCACCAGCGTGTTCATGGCGGTCAAGCCATCCACCACCTGCCGGTAGCCATCCCGCAGTTCAACCATGCTCGCGGTATTCGATTGGGCGATACGGTCAAGTGTCGCGTTAATTTCGGCCAGTACCGCACGGGGTTCAACGACTTGCAAACCATCCGTGAAAAGTTTGTTCAACGCCAATTCTAAGCGATACAGGTTCGGTCGCAG
>JAPUDW010000199.1 GCA_027492915.1 Bacteroidota bacterium
GGTCAAAGGTAGGATTCGGGCCATAGGTCAGCACGGGGAATTTTTGTGTTAGTGACTGACCGGGGGGTAAACGGCCTTCTTCTTTGATCTTCTGTTCCTGCTTACGTCGATTGAGAAAATCCACAAGAGCCATCCTTGAAACCAAAATAGAATCTGACGATTGTTTTAGCGATAGAAATAATGGATGAATCGAAATTAAAGCATCCAGTGCGCTTCAATTATGTATATGTTGACTCATTATAGCGCAAGGATGTTTCGGCGCGGTAATAAATAGCTGAGCGAATGATAAAATTGAGGGAAATTACTCAGGCGTAGGGATTAGTGAGCAGTTCAACCTGCAACTTCATGAGGCCGAGTGTCAGTTCATCGCCGTGGCGAATCGGGTATGGTTCGTTGGCCTTTATCCATTCGCCATTCAACTGGGTTCCGTTGGCGCTTTCATTATCAACAATAGTCACGCGGTCGCCATCGAGCTTAAAATACAGATGCTCGCGGGAAACACCCATTTCACCGCCTTTGAAACCGCCCAAGTCAATATCAGGATAAAAACCGCTTTCGGCATTAGCACGACCGACCAGAATAGTTCCGGCAAGATCGAATACCATTTGCATTTGAAAATCGACAAGACGTAGGGCAATCCGCCACGGGCGCGGCATCCCAAAGTCAATGGCTGTAATTTCGGGCTGCGCTGAGAGCTGAAGGTTATGATCTTGATCGAGTTTGCGTGTTTCACCTGACATTTTTTGATGCTCCTGCCATAAGCCACATCATCAAGAATATACTACATCAACACAATACTCCAAGTCCATTAACAATGATTGTAATCCATATAACGATTATTTGTAATCTTAGTGATGTATTCGTCAAGTGTGTGTATTATGATCTTCTGTTTATAATAGGTGTGTGCGGTACAAAACTTTAGAAACGAGTCAGTGATGGCCCCCCAAGTTATTGAAACCTTAATGGTTAGCGGAGCGGGAAGCAGTCTGGTAAAAGGACTGGATACGAACGCTTACCATGTGCATGAGGCAACTGAGCCAGTGCAGGCGATGGAAAAGCTGCGCGATGCCCAATTCGACCTCATTTTGATTGAGGATGAGGTTTTTAGCAACGACATTACACGCGCCGTTAAAGAAATAAAACGCCGAGTGCCGCTGGTTCCGGTACTGGTGTTTTCCAAGACGATTGACACGGCTTATGAGACAAGCCTGATGGAAGCGGGTGCTGACGATGTATTGACCGCAAAACTTTCGGCGCAAGAGTTACAGCGGCGGCTGCGGTTGGTGCTGCGGCAGCGGCGACAGGCACAAGCGCTGGTACAGCGGACACAAAATTTGCAGTCGATCAACATTCTGGCGCGGCGGATGCACAGCGCGATTGAACCGTTGGAACTGATCCAAGATACGCTCGACCGCGCAAGCAGCACCTTCAAACTGTACGGCATGGCGATTGTGCTGGCGGACGGTGAGGCGTACCAGATGTATGCCGGACGGGAAGGCGGCGCAGGCAAGAACGGGTATTACGAGGATCGACTGCAACTCGAACCTTATGATCCATTCCGGCGAGTGATCCAAAGCGGGATCGTACAGGTGCTGCAAAACATCGTTGCCGACCCGAATTATGTGCCGATACCGAGCTTCCCCAGTCCAGAATCAGCCATCATCCTGCCGCTGACTTTCCAAGATTATAAGATTGGGGCGCTGGGGGTATTCGGAACTGCACGAAACCCGCTCAGCCATGATGACCTCCTGATTTACGAATTATTCGCGTCGCAGTTCACAGTGGCGCTGAACAATGCCCAGCATTACCACAACCAGCGCATCAGTGCCGAGTCGAGCCAACACCTACTGCAAGGGTGGCACCGCTTTAGTAAAGTTCACACCGAACATGAGATCGCGGAAAGTTTGCAGCAGTTCATTTCGGATGTGCCGAATATTACGCGGTCGCTGGTGTGGATGTACAACAGCAACCCGAACGCGATGGAAAGTATCGTCAAAGCATCGCACGAAGAATTGACAGCCGTGTTCCGGCAGTTTGAGGACAACGGACAATTGGCGGCGCTACTGGGCAACCTTGACCAACAAGGGATGCAGCCGACCATTTTCCAAGAGAAAGCCGGACAAAAAGATCCGTTTTCACCGCTCTACAAAGCGCTGGCGGGTCAGCAGATGATGATTGTGCCGATTATGGACTCGGCGCGGTTTATCGGCGGCATTCTAGCGAGTGTGACAAACAGCACCCAGTACCGCAGCGAGGACAGTATTTTCCTTGCGGCAGGTATCGCCCATGTGGCGGGGTTGGCGCTGGAACGTTCGACGCTGATTCAAGAGACGACACAGAAAAATGGACGACTGGAAGCGCTACTCAGAGGTACTTCGCAAGCGATATTCTTCCTTGACGATAATGGGTTGATCGCGTTCTGCAATCCACAGTTTACCGAACTCACCGGGGTTAACCCTTCGGAAGTGCTGGGGCAAGCGCCCGATACGCTGTTGGAGCGCATCTCTAACCAGAGCGAAGACCCCGCCGCAACCTTGACGCAGCTCCGCGAAAGTGTAAGCCGGTTACTGAGCAGCGATCCAGCGGGGCGCGAAGATTACCCAATTGTGGAAATTAAACTCATCAACCCAACGCGCGATATTGATGTCGAGTTTATGCGAATCGGGGATACCGAAGGCGAGTTCACCAGTTGGGCGGGGATGATCCGCGATAACGCACGCTATAAGCAGAACTTCAGCAGTGAAAGCCTGCTGCTGGATATGATGTCCGAACGTATTCGGGTGCCGTACGCACAGCTACGCGGCATTATTTATACACTAAATGAACAGCACAGCCGCTTCACCCACCGCGAACGGGCGCACTTCCTCAAGCAATTGGAAGATAGTGTCGAGCGAATGGGACACCTGTGGGACAACATTCTTGAGACTTACAACTTACAGGCTTCGGGACTCTCGCTGAACCCCGAACAAGTTGACCTGTATGAAGTGGTGCAGCGCATCCTCGACAACCGCTCGTTCGCCGAATACCGCCGACAGGTGCAGGTTGAAGCGCCGGGTAATTTACCGTTGATCGAAATTGACGAACTGCGGGTGGAACAGGCGATTACGAATGTGCTGTACAACGCGATTCACTTCTCGCCGCGTGGGGCGCAAGTGCGTGTCAAGATGGAGACCCTAGGCGACAGCGTACAGTTCAGTATTCAAGATCAGGGTATCGGCATTCCGCCGGAACAAATGAACCGATTATTCGAGCCGTTCTTCCAAGCGACAAACAACACAAGTGATGAAGGCGCAGGGTTAGGGTTGTATCTGGCGCGGGAAGTAGTGACACGGCACGGGGGCGATATCCGCGTTGAAAGTGAAGCCGGCAAGGGAACACTGGTGATTATGGCGTTCCCAATTGTGGCGAACACCGAGGTCAAGGTCGTACCGCTGCCGGTACACGAAACGGCATTGCGACGCCCGACTGTGGTTACGCCGCCGGTGGTGGAACGAGTACCGACCGGACGGCGCGTTTCTGAACGACCGATGCAAACGATTATGATTATCGAAGGGCGTTCGAAGATAACCGAGCGCCTACACACGATGCTAGTCGATGAATACGAGATCATCCCTTACGACTCGGCAGAAGATGCTATCCGTGACTTGAACACTGTGCGGCTCGACCTGATTTTCCTCGACACGAACTTGACGGACGCAAACGGGTTGGACATTTGCGAGCGCATTTGTAAGCGGACCGAAGTGCCGATCATTATGTTGACGGACGAGGGTTCTGAGGCGGAAAAAGTGCGGGCGTTCATGATCGGCGCAGATGATTACATCGCGAACCCGATTGGTGATGAGGAATTTCTAGCGCGCATCAATGTAATCTTTAAGCGACGCCGGATACCCGACCGCACACGCGAGCCGCTGGATCTGGGCAACCTGTATGTGGACTTCGCCCGCCGCGAAGTATTCTTGAATAACAAACCACTGGAACTAACGCGGATTGAGTACGACCTGCTGCACACATTGGCTGTGCATCAGGGGCAAGTGCTGACACACAAACAACTGCTCGAAAAGGTTTGGGGGCCAGAGTACCAAGCTGAAACCCAGTATTTGTGGGTTAATGTGAGCCGCTTACGTAAGAAGCTTGAGCCGACACCGGATACACCACGCTACATTCATACACAACCGGGTGTGGGTTATGTGTTCCGCCCATCGTAAATAGCACTTTTACGGCAAGATAGGGAAAATGTGGTGGCAGCTTGAAGATGAGACGTGGGTGAGAGAAGATCTCGTAAGCGCGGTCGGTGACTGCGCCACTATACCGATTATTAACCCATCTTGAGATTAAAAACGCGCTAAAGCCTGAATGAGATCATTTGTGCAGTGCCGCATCGGTGTGTTAAGCTACGAATGCGGCACTTGTATTTTTAGGCTAAGTGGTTGGTTCTCTTTGTGTGAGCAGATGACGGTGGGGGTTTCTTGTAAGTTCAGACGATGTTGGGATAGAAGCATGTACAAACGGTTTGTGGGGCTACTTATCTGTTTAGTGATGATCACAGGGTTCGTACAAGCACAAAGCTCACCCGCATCGGTCAAACTGAGCATCGAAGCGGGCTTTGATGGCACCTTTCGAGAATTTAACTGGCTACCGCTGTACATCCGTGCAACCAATGATGGTGAGGGCGTGGATGGGCGGTTGGTGGTGCGACCGGAAACATCAACCAGCAGCGTCCGTGATACCTACAGCCTACCAATTAGCCTGCCGACAGGCTCAATAAAATCTGTTTTCCTCTATATCACCGCTGAATCTTTCGCCAGTGAAATCCGCGTTGAATTTATCGCCAATGACGGCAGTGTATTGACGGCAGAACCCACACGCCTGCGGTCAGTACAGCCACGCGACCAGATTCATGTGGTGGTTACTGACTCTGCTAACGGCGCAATTGACCTGAGCAGTGTCCATGATGGCGGCTATACCGCTTTCCAAACCAATTGGCGCATCGAAAACATTCCTGACCGCGCGGTAGCCTTGAACGCAGTCGACACAATGGTGTTTAGCGATGTTGACAGCGGCACCTTAACAACCCGCCAGCAAGAGGCCATTACCGATTGGGTGGCACAGGGCGGTCATTTGATCGTGACGGGCGGTGTCGGTTGGCAAAGTACAGCAGCGGGATTCACCAACCTTTTGCCTATCCAACCAGACAACAGCACTACGGTAGACAATTTAACGCCGATGGCCGACTGGCTGCGCTTCGGCGGCGATCCACTCAATGCACAAACCGTGGTTGCAACCGGCAGCCTGCAAACAGGCTCACGGATCATCACGACCGCCAGCGATGATATGCCCTTGATCGCAAGACGCATGTTTGGAGCTGGAACGGTCGATTACATAACCGCAGCGCCGAGCGCCCTCCCCTTACGTGATTGGGGCGGCATGGGTGAGATGTGGCTGACGCTGGCAACAAGCGTCAACCCCATTCCAAGTTGGTCATACGGGGTAGCGGATTGGAACCAGATTGCGAGCGCGATCAACATCCTACCCGGCGTGAACCTGCTGCCAGACATCCTGCCCCTGTGCGGCTTCTTAGCGCTGTATATCGCACTCATTGGCCCGTTGAATTACATGGTGCTGAATAAGATTAACCGTCGTGAATACGCATGGGTGACGATCCCCATATTTATCGTGTTGTTTAGTGCTTTAGCATGGGTATACGGGTTTAACCTGCGCGGCAGCGAGGTCACACTCAGCCGGTTGAGTATTGTGCAATCGTGGTCAGATTCTGAACGCGCCACGGTTCAACAGGTGATCGGTTTACTGTCGCCGCGCCGGACACAATACAGCCTTAATACGACCAGTGACAGCTTCTTGCGAACCCTGCCGAGCAGCGGCATCCAAGCCTCGTTGTTGGGTAACAGTATCCTTTCGAGTACAACGATTGAACAGACGGATGTCTTTAGGGCGGTTGATTTCCCTGTAGACGCGAGCTTTATTGCCGGCTTCGACAGCGAGACCAGCATTACCAAGCCAGCAGTGACCGGACAAGTCACGCTGATTTCAAACGGCAACGGTATGCAAACGATGCGGGGTTCGGTGCGGAACGACAGTGACCAGACATTAACCAACGCAATCATACTGGTGCGCGGACAATCATTCGTGATTGAACAGCCGATTGCGCCGGGTGATCTTGTGCCTTTTGAGCTAACGCTGCCCGGTGAAGGTTTGCCATCCCCTTCCCCAATCGCTTATACATCCGGCGGTTATACGTCCTATAACAGCCGCATTTATAACTATTACACCAATACTTCGCAGAGTGTGGAAGATATTCTCGGCGGACAAATTAGCGTCCTGACTAACAACTATACTTTCCGCAACCTGAACGGAACGCCAGAGCAAGAAGAATTCCTGCGGCGCAGCCTATTTTTGAGCGGGTTAATTGATGAACCGTACAAACGGCTGACCGGACGCGGGAACCATGCGTATCTGGCAGCGTGGACGAACCAAGCACCGCTGGAAACATCTGTAATTGGTGGCAATGTTAAGACACTCGATAGTACGCTACTGCTCATTCAATTAGATGTACAAGCCACGCACCCCAGCGGTGAAACATTGATTTCGGCTGATCAGTTCACATGGTTCGCACCCAGCCGCAATTCGTTGGCGGATATTGGCCCGCTGGATATTGCACTCAACCCCGGTGATGAAACGGTGCTGCGATTTACACCGCTGCCGGATGCCATTTTGAGCGCGGTGAATGAACTGCGGGTGTATGTTGACCGCAACTTGAACACCAGCCGCAACGTGGGGTTGGAATTGTGGAATTGGGAAACCGAGAGTTGGGTCGAACAAACCACCAACAGCAGCAACCAGATTATTCTGAGCGACCCCGCCGCATTTATCGGGCCGGAGAACGCGGTACAAATCCGCATCGCATCAGACGCTTTCGGCGGGTATCCGCGGTTAAGCGACTTGAGCATCGAACAACTTGGCGTATATTAAATTACAGCCGTCTGTCATCATCAAATAACCGTCATTGTATTGGGAAAGTGATGCTAAATGGACACGATCATTGAAACGAAAGACTTGATTAAGCGCTACGGTAAATTTCAAGCTGTTAATGGTGTTTCGTTAGAAGTGCCTGCGGGTTCAATTTACGGGTTCGTGGGGCCAAACGGTGCCGGCAAAACAACCACCATGCGGATGCTGACCACACTCACCCGACCGACCTCCGGCGAGGCGCGGGTAGCGGGACATTCAGTCATTCAGGAACCACGCGCAGTCCGGCGGGCGATTGGCTACATGCCGGATGAATTCGGTGTATACGATGATATGCGCGTGTGGGAATACCTCGATTTCTTCGCCGCATGCTACGACATCCCAGAGGGCAACCGCAAGAAGCTGATTGAAGATTTGCTGGAACTGGTTGACCTGACACACCGCCGCGATGATATGGTTGATAAACTCAGCCGTGGTATGAAGCAGCGGTTATCGCTGGCACGAACGCTGGCGCACGACCCGGCAGTGCTGATCCTTGACGAACCGGCATCCGGCCTTGACCCGCGTGCGCGTGTTGAAATCCGCGAACTGCTGGTGGAACTGGCACGGATGGGCAAGACGATCTTCTTCTCGTCCCACATTCTGGCGGACGTGAGCGAAATTTGTACGCACATCGGCATTATCGAGGGCGGGCAAATTGTGGCGCAGGGCAGCATGGACGGCATGCGGGCGCAGTTGATGCCTCACCGTGAAATTATGGTGACCGTGAAAGACAATGAGACCGCGGAAAAAGTGAAGTCGCTGGTTGTCAGCGGTATTCAGGGTGTGGTCAACACCGAAATTTTGGAACCGAAGGGTGGGCGGTCGCGGGTACGGATCGACTTCACCGGTGATGATGATGGTGTGGCAGCGATCAACCAGAAGATCAGCGCCGAAGGAATCGCTATTTTGGGTTTCAGCGAAGAAACCAAAGACCTTGAGGCGATGTTCATGCGTGTGACCAAGGGTATCGTTACCTAAGTGGTAGATCGTTTTTGGAACTCATTAAGCCGGTTGGTCGTCCATAGAATAACGGTTTGAAGGAAGCACACGAATGGTCGATGACATTGCATCCGTTCGGTTAGTCGACTCGCCAGAAGAAGCACTTAGCCCGCGCGAACTGCGTTTGGAGCATGGGGCGGCTGTTCTGCGCTGGGGAGCAATCATCAACGGTGGGCTAACGGCGCTGGTGTTCATACTGGCGCTGCTGGGCGGGCTGCGGATAATCCCTAATCTATTCCCTACCCTGCACAACCTGCTTTTAGGGCGTGTGGGCGTGGGTGATGACGCAGCAGTGGCGACGGTTATCCTGCTGCTGCTGCTCGATGTCAGCTTCTTGCTGGTGGTGGCGGTCGGTTTGCTGGCACGGGAAGTTTGGGCGCTGGTGGGCGTCTGGGTACTGGCTGCGATCAACGTCGGAGCACTGGTACTGCTCGGTTTTACGCCCGCGCTGGTCACACTGGTGGCGGCCATATGGTCAGGTGTTATCGTCAGCCGCGATGTTAAGGCGTTTCGGGTTAATCCGGTGATGCTGAAGGAATTACGCGGACGGATGCGCGGGGTACGGGCGTTTGTGGTGTTAAGTGTGTATTTGGGGTTGATGAGCGCATTTCTGGCGCTGCTGTACCTCATCTACGAGCCAATTAACCAGCGCAGCGGGTCAGCGGCGGCGGGTGAAGTCGGACGCATCCTGTTTATGGGTATCGTGGGTATCGAACTGATGCTCATTATTTTTATCGCACCGGCTTTTACGGCAGGGGCGATTACGGGTGAGCGCGAACGGTTGACCTATGACCTGCTCAAGACTACCCTGCTCGCCAGTCCATCATTCGTGATCGGCAAGTTGGAGTCGGCGTTGGGATACGTGCTGCTGCTGCTGCTTTCAGCGATTCCATTACAAAGTATCGCGTTCCTTTTCGGCGGCGTGACGGAACTCGAACTTATCCTGTCGCTGGTGATACTGGCGGTCACGGCAGTAGCACTCGGTACGGTAGGCATTTATTTTTCGGCGACGGCAACACGGACGTTATCGGCCAGTGTACGCGCCTATACGACGACATTGGTAACGACATTTGGTGTACCGCTCGTGCTGGCAGTTATCGTCAATGTGCTGAGTGTGACGCTGCGAAATGCGTCCTCGACTATCGAGGCGATCCTGATTTACCTCAACGACTTCCTAACGAGCCTGAACCCGATTGCTACGGCGCTGGCGACCCAGCAACTCCTCATCCAGCAACGCGGCATCGGTTTTTGGACAGACACCCTGCGCGACGGCACGACTATCCCGCGCGTTTCCCCGTGGATCACATTTACGATTATCTATCTTGTGGTTTCGACTGTGCTGGTGGTGCTTTCGATACAGCGCACACGCAAGATTGAGCAATAGGCATGAACCTAGTTTTGCCCGACGGTGTATAACACCTGACACCGAAACTAAAGGCAGTACTCAATGACGACACAATCCCTCATTCACGAACGTGGCAGTGCATTAGGTCAGATCGTCCGTACATGGGATCGACGTTTACGGATTCAACACATTTTTGTGTGGCTGCCGCGCTGCCTGATACCGGGGTTGGCGATTGGTGTGCTGCTGGCGGTAATCTCGCGGCTGCGGCCTTTTATGCTGCCCCAACAAATTATGATGGTGACTGGTGCGCTGCTAGTGGCAGGGTTGGTAGGGATGCTGGTGGCGGTGTGGTTATGGCCGCGACCACAAATCAACGCGGCACGGCGGTTTGATGTGACGTTCGGGCTGAACGAGCGCGTTTCGACGGCGTTGGAGTTGATCGAAGGACGCATACAGTCCAGCGATGAACTCCTCAGCTTACAACTTGAAGATGCATGGGAACAGGCCAAAACAGTAAAACCCTCGCAGCATTTACCGCTGATCTGGAACAAACGCGAATGGGGAGCGGCTGCCGTACTGCTCGTCCTATTATTGGTGGCGGTGCTGCTGCCCAACACGCAAACACAAGCAATTGCGGCGAATACTGCCCAACAAGCGGCCTTACAAAGTGCACGAGAGGAAATCCAGAAAATTACCGAGGATGTAGCGGCTGATCCGGCGCTGTCACAGGAGCAACGTGAACAACTGCTGGAAGCCTTGCAAGCCAGCGCAGATACTTTGAAAGAGCCGGATATTCAGCCGGAAGAAGCACTGGCAACCCTCTCAACCGCACAGTCGGCCTTACAAGCACAAGCCAACCAGATGAACCAGCAGCAGCAAGCCGAACAAGCAGCAATGAGCGCGGCGATGCAAACCCTAAACCCGACCGAAGCTGAAGCCAGTGGGCAGCAGGAAGGCAGCGGACAAGAACTGACACAAGCGCTGGATAACCTGCAACAGAATTTGGAAAACATGAGTGATGCCCAATTGCAGGCGGCTGCCCAAGCGCTACAACAAGCGGCGAACCAACTGCAACAATCAAACCCTCAGATCGCACAAACCTTGCAGCAGGCGGCGCAGCAGTTACAGCAAGGTAACACTAGCGGGGCGCAGCAGTCGATGCAACAAGCCTTACAGCAGATGCAGCAGGCGGCACAAAACGCACAAAATCAACAAAGCTCGGCGCAGCAGATGAACCAAGCAGCACAGAACGTCCAACAGGCGGCGAACCAAGTGAGCCAGCAAGGTCAACAACCGCAGCAGGGGCAACAAAACGGTCAGCAGAACCAGCAGCAAAATCAACAAGGGCAACAGCAAGGCCAAGGACAGCAAAACCAGAACAGCCAGCAGAGCCAACAACAAAACCAGAATGGGCAGCAAAGCCAGCAACAGAATCAAAACGGGCAGCAAAATCAGTCCGGGCAACAAAACCAGAGCGGGCAACAAAGCCAAGAACAAGGGCAACAGCAAGGTCAAGGACAGCAAAACCAGAACGGCCAGCAAGGGCAACAGGGGCAAGATGGGCAACAGCCGGGGGAGCAAGGCCAAGGGCAGCAACAGGGCAGCCAACCCGGTGGTCAGTCGGGGCAAAGCGGTCAACAAGGACAGCAGGGACAAGGCTCCAGCCAACCGGGGCAGTCATTACAAGGTGGCGGTGCGGGAGATGCACAAGGCAGCGAGAACACGAACCAACCGGGCGGCAGCGTAAACCAAGATAACAACCCCGATGGTCAGGGTGAAGGGCAATACGACGCGATATACGCACCGCAGCGGATCGGCGGCGAAGGCACCGAGCAAATACAGCTCGACCCCAACTCATCTGACCAACCGATTCAAGAGGGCAACTTTAGTGACAATCCGACTGGTAATCAAAGCGTCCCCTACGCGCAAGTCTTTAGCGATTACAGCAACACCGCAAACCAAGCGTTAGAGAATGACTATATCCCTCTGGGTCTGCGCGATGTGGTACGGGATTATTTCTCGTCGCTTGAGCCGGGGCGAAATAGAACGACGACCAGCACGCCGTAATGACGGGGGAAAGAACGTTGTCCGGCACTCAAAAATGTTTATTGATGCCTCACATGAGGCTAAAGCCATCATGCTACCTACGGCCAGACAAGTCTGCTAAAGCGACTTCAAAGGCAAATTTTCGCCACTAGAAAACAGACTGATGTCCAATTTGAATAAGTGTGATATTAGTTTCTCGCGTAAATTCCGTAATACCAGTACCGGAAAAGCCTTAAAGGGTTCGAAGCAACGTGTTTTTAACAGGAAAATTGAGGAGTCGATATGACTGACGCGCCGATAGCAGACATTAACATTGAGGAATTTAGCAGGCTGGCACAGGCGATTGAAACTGAAGTCGGACGAGTGATCGTCGGGCAGAAGGATGTAGTGCGCGGAGTTATTATTTGTATTCTGGCGGGTCGGCACGCGCTGCTCGAAGGGGTGCCGGGGCTTGGCAAGACAATGCTGATCCGATCATTGGCAGACGCGCTCGACTTGAAGTTCGCACGCATCCAATTTACTCCCGACCTGATGCCTGCCGACATCACCGGAACCGATATTCTTGAGGAAGACGATAATGGGCGAAAAGTAAAGCAATTTCAATCCGGCCCAGTATTCGCAAACCTGCTGCTGGCGGACGAAATTAACCGCGCCACACCGAAAACACAATCGGCGCTACTGGAAGCGATGGCGGAACAATCGGTGACGGTCGCCAACCGCACCTACCGGCTCGAACCGCCTTTCTTTGTACTGGCGACGCAGAATCCGCTGGAGATGGAGGGCACCTATCCCCTGCCGGAAGCCCAACTTGACCGCTTCATGTTCAAGGTCAACGTCCAATACCCGACGGCGAGTGATCTGGTGACGGTTTTAGAACGAACCACGGGCGCGGCAACACCCCACGCGCAAAAAGTAGCCGACGGTAAAGAGATCATCAGCATGGGCAGGCTGGCGCTGAATACGCCGGTCGCCAGCCATGTGAACGAGTATGTAGCGCGATTGATCGTGGCGACACACCCAGACGACCCCAGCGCACCGGAGAAGGTCAAACAGTTTGTGCGCTACGGCGCCAGCCCACGCGGGGCACAAGCTTTGATATTGGGAGGCAAGATCAATGCTTTGCTCGAAGGACGTTTTAATGTGTCCTTCGATGATATTGCGGCGGTCGCTTCGGCTACATTACGCCACCGCCTACTGCTGAACTTCGAGGGGTTGGCGGAAGGCATTCCTACCGACGACATTATTAGCGATTTATTGAAAGCAGTCGTGAAATAAGATGACGATTACACTGCGACCGATTACCGCCGATAACTGGCTAGAGTGTATAAGGCTGAAGGTAGCCGCAAACCAAACCCAGTTTGTCGCCGACAATGCATTTTCGCTGGCGCAATCCAAATTTGAACCGGAATCCATCCCACTCGGCATCTATGATGATGAGACGATGGTGGGGTTCATCATGTATCACCCCGAAGATTACGAACTGGCAAAAATTTGGTTTATTGAACGTTTGATGGTTGGTACGCAATATCAAGGTAAAGGGTATGGGCGGGCAGGCTTGTCGGTGCTAATCGAACAGCTACGCGCACAAAAGGGCTACATCGCCATCCTGATTAGCTTCGTGCCGGAAAACGAAGCTGCACGAAACCTGTATGCGAGTTTGGGATTTAAGGATACGGGCGAGATTGAAGAAGGTGAAGCCGTTTACCGTATGGGATTAAGAGGTTAGGAACGGAGTGATGGCTGACGACAAACTGTTCGATGAACGCACACGGCGCAAACTTGAGCAGCTCATGCTGGTGGCGACACGGGTACGAGCCGGCGCGATGAAAGGCGAACGGCGGTCAACCAAACGTGGCACAAGCATCGAGTTCGCGGACTATCGTGATTATGCACGGGGTGACGACCTACGGCGGTTGGACTGGAATATCTATGCACGGTTGGAACGCCCATTTATCAAACTGCTGGAAGATGAAGAAGACTTAGCAGTTCACTTGCTGCTGGATACCTCCGCCAGCATGGGATGGCCGCAAGACGGTGATAAGCAGCTCAACAAGTTCTTGTTTGCACAGCGTTTGTTGGCGGGGTTGGCGTATATTTCGCTGGCAACGAATGACCGGCTGGTGCTTTCGACATTGGGTGAAGGGCGGCCAGCGCAGTATGGGCCTATACGCGGGCGCGGTTACGGGATGGCGATGTTAAATTACGTCAGGGGCTTACAAGCGCAAGGCACTACAGACTTAAACAGCGCGCTCAAAAGTTACGCGCAGCGTGGTGGACGACCGGGTTTGTGCTTCATCCTGAGTGACTTGATGAGTCCTACCGGTTTCCAAGACGGTGTGAACGCCCTGCTCGGCAAAGGTTATGAGGTCGGGCTAATACAGGTGCTTTCGCCGGATGAAGTTACACCGCCTATCGGGGGTGATCTACGGCTGGTGGATATTGAAACCGGACGCGCACAAGAGGTCTCGCTCGA
>JAPUDW010000200.1 GCA_027492915.1 Bacteroidota bacterium
AACAACTGCGCCTGATCGTACGCATATAATGTGCTAAGTGCCAGTTCACGAATGCGACCGCTCCAAAAGTCGGCGTTGGTCTTATTGCCAAAGTGGCTTACCGGAATGATACTCGACCCTTCCGAGTCCCACACATAGATCACACCAGCATCGGCTTGCACCAAACGGTTCGTTTCTTTCAAAACGAATTTGACAATTTCTTCTTGCCCCAACCCCTGCGCGAACTTGGTTCCCAATTCATAAATGAGGTTCAGTTCATCATAGCGCGACAGGACTTCATCAGCCATCTGATCGCGGCGTTGGATCTCGGTCGCAATTTGGGAGAGCGAGGTGATGAAAAACGTCAACCCGCGTTCCAACATCGGCTCTGGCGATTCGCAGTAAATCGCGACTGAACCCGCTGGCAAATTATTGACCGTATAAACTTCGCGGTAATTCGGCGAACGACCATTTGCTTCTGTGCCAAAAACCAGCACGTCATCGGCATCAAAAATGGCAACCGAATGCTCGATGCCAAAGATCGCCTCAAAACGGGCTACGAGGTCGCCCAGCACTGCATCAGAAATGGTCACACGAACTGCTTTCGTCATAGTCGAGTACATATTTGGCTCATCAGGTTTTTAGATAAAGTGTACGCGGCTGGCAACTTACTTATACAAAGCTAAAAGAGCGAGTATGAATTATTATAAGCCCCAAATTTGGCTGAGCTGGTTCATCAAACGCGCCGGATTAAAAGGCTTCGTCATAAAATCATTCGCTCCGATGGCCTCGGCACGCTGGCGGTCGTTACTATTGCCACGCGCTGTCAAAATCACCACGTAAGGGCTGTAGTCGGCAATCCGGCGCACCCGCTGGCACACGTCATAGCCATTCATTTTCGGCAGCAGCACATCCAGCAGGATTAAACCGGGGCGTTCGGTATTTGCCATGCGTACAGCTTCTTCGCCATCTTCTGCCAGCAGCACTTCTAATCCATCGACACGCATCCGCTGCAAAATATGGGTCAAGAGTACACGTGTCATATCTTCATCATCAACGATGAGAACTTTTTTTAGATTATTCGATTGATCCATCGCGCTCTCGTTCATAGGTTGGCTTTACTTATTATAGTATAAGCCCGCTTTATCAAAATGAGTGCAAAAATAACATCTATTACAATAGATATACCGTAAAAAAGGTAAAGAGGATACGGTCTGCCGCAATGCGTACGATGATTATACGTAAAAATGCCCCAAGACAGATGACGTGTCTTAGGGCATTTTTTACTGTAAAAGCAGCGGTTGGCTTTAAGCCAAATTACATGTTACCGATCACAGCGGTCGCGAACTCACTGGTCTTCACTTCCTTCGCGCCGTCCATCTGGCGGGCGAAGTCGTAGGTCACAACCTTCTGGTCGAGAGTCTTTTCATAAGCCTTGGTGACCATATCTGCCGCTTCCTGCCAACCGATATGTTCGAGCATCATCACACCACTGAACAGCAGTGAACCGGGGTTTACCTTGTCCAAGTTGGTATACTTGGGCGCAGTACCGTGGGTCGCTTCGAAGAGCGCAACTTCGTCACCGATGTTAGCACCGGGGGCGATACCGACACCACCGACTTCGGCGGCAATCGCATCACTCAGGTAGTCACCGTTCAAATTGGGTGTTGCCAGCACGTCGAATTCGCTGGGGCGCAGCAGCATCTTTTGGAAGCTGATGTCGGCAATGGTGTCCTGAATGAGGATCTTGCCTTCCGGCACTTTACCACCGTGGTTCTTTTCCACGTCTGCCCACGAAATAGTTTCGTTGGGGAATTCAGCAGCGGCGACTTCGTAGCCCCACTTCATGAACGCGCCTTCGGTAAACTTCTGAATGTTACCCTTGTGTACCAATGTCACGCTCTTGCGCTTGTGGTCAATGGCGTACTGAATGGCAGCGCGTACCAAACGGGTGCTGCCAAATGCGCTGATGGGCTTGATACCCAAACCGGCATCTTCGAAGAATTCTGCACCGAGTTCTTCGCGCAAGAACTTCGCCAGCTTCTTGTTTTCTTCCGAACCGGCTTCATATTCGATACCGGCGTACACGTCTTCGGTGTTCTCGCGGAAGATGACCACATCGACTTCTTCAGGGTGCTTCAATGGGCTGGGGACACCGCGATACCAGCGTACCGGGCGCACACAGCTATACAGGTCAAGCACCTGACGCAGCGTTACGTTCAAGCTGCGGAAGCCGCCGCCCACAGGGGTAGTCAAGGGTCCTTTGATACCGACCAGATATTCACGCAGCGCGTCGAAGGTTTCTTCCGGCATGTAGTTTCCGTCATAGATACCGGCTGCCTTTTCGCCGCAGTAAATTTCCATCCATGCGACCTTGCGCTTGCCGCCGTAGCTCTTTTCAACCGCTGCGTCCCAAATACGCTTGCTGGCGGTCATAATGTCATAACCAATACCGTCACCCTCAATAAACATCAATATTGGATTATCCGGCACATTAAGCTTGCCGTTCTGGACGGTAACTTTTTGTCCTTCTTGTGGGACAACGATCTTGTCGAATGCCATAAGTCTACTATCTCCTTAAAGCCTGACGAATTCGGTTAGTTAAAAACGGGGGAATTATACGCCTATCGAGCAGTTTCATCTATCGCCATTTTTCCAAATGCGGTTCTGGTGCTAAACTACGCTTTCGGTAAAGGAAGATAGGATAGGCGAAGCAGCTCGCTATCCTGCTGCAAAATGGAGCAATCCACATATGGCACCTATTATTCAGGTTGCAATTGGGATCTTATTTGTATTCAGCCTGTTGAGTCTGCTTGTCACACAGACCAACACGTTTATCGGCAATCTACTGAACTGGCGCGCCAAAAACCTCAAGGAAGGGGTTGTAAAGCTCGTCAGCGACCGCGAATTACAAGCTAAAGTGCTTGCACATCCACTGATCCAACTTGTTGATGCGAAATTAAGAACGCTCTCACTGGCTGACCCCTCGGCACAAACCGCGGACAAAGGCACAACTTATAATTACGACGACATTATTAACGCACCAACGACCAAAGTATCCAATATTCAACCCAGCACTTTCGTCGAAGCACTAATGGGTATCCTGTCGGCACAGGGCGGCACAGCGATCTTTGATCTGGTCGAGCAAGGGATTGACGCGCTGCCGAACGACGAGCATAAACTCCGACTACGCCAACAGTTGCGCGACCTCAAAAGTTTTAGCGACACCGATACAACCCAACTCCGCGAGTCCATTCTTACGATTGAAGATAATGACCAGCGCAATTTACTTTCTTATGCGTTGGAAAGCGCCGAAGATGCGCTCGGTCGGGCGTCGGTGAAATCCGGTCAAATGATTCCATTGTTGGAAGGCATCAATAAAATCAAAGATCAAGTTTTCCGCGATGCGATCCAAACGATTTTAACGACCGCCCAAAATATGGACGATGCGAGGGTGAAGCTCGAAAATTGGTTTAACGACGGCATGGGTCGCACCAGCGAAAACTACAAACGCAAAATCGCATGGGTATCCTTCGCCGTTGGCCTAACAATTGCCGCGCTGCTCAATATCGACACGATGCAGCTAGCACGTTCGTTGTGGAACGACCAGAGTTTGCGCGAATCAGTGGCAACCGTTGCCCGCACCACAGCCGAACGGAATTCACTGGTCAGCCCGATACCGGATGCCGCGCCTCCCGTCGAACCCGGCTCGCAAGAAGCCCAAGCTGCAACGATGGAATCCGCCGCTGATCTACAAAAGACCTTGAGCGATTTACTATCGTTAAACCTACCGATTGGATGGGAATACACCAACGTCAATGACCAACTCCGTCAGCAGTGTATAACATCATTTGGCTCGGCTACGGCTGACGATACGATGATTAATGCTTGTGTGCAACAAACGATTCAAACGCAGCTCTCTGCTGGCCTGCCCGACCCGCGTGAAAACAGCCGCAACTTCTGGACGCTGCTTCCCGGCAGCGGCAACTGGCTAACCAACCTCATCTGGAAGATTATCGGCATCGTGGTCACAGCGATTGCCGCCGCGCAAGGTGCGCCCTTCTGGTTCGACCTGCTCAAGCGGCTGACCGGTGGCAGCAGCGCCAACACCCAAGCCGCGCCGGTCATCAACGTCACCGCGCCCAGCCCTGCCGCGCCCGTAGTGAATATAACCGCCGCCGCGCCGCCGCAGGAAACCGTACAACCAATTTACCGTGTCAGCAGTGACATCCTCATGCCAGACGATACCAACGTGGGGTAAGTTCCCCCTTATGTTTATATGCTTTCCCACTCTAAATAAGCGAGTGGGAAAGCAGTTTATTCAGCTCGAAATACCCTCGCCTATATCGGTCACTGCTAAGAAACCATACTCATATTTCAGCAATATCTCTTCCCACGCTGGCACACGCGTTGGTACGCTGTTGGGTGGGTTTAAGCTGCCCGCAGGGAATTCGAGCGGTGGGTTAGCTGCGCGCAAGATTACAACCGCTGCTTGTTTATCCTGTGACTCCAACCCAAACGTATCATATGCATCTAGTTCGTAGTATTCCATATACTTCTTAGGTAAGAAATCTGGTTTGAGTTCCTTTATCCGCGCCATCACTGCATCCGCTTGTAGCTTTGCGTTGACATCTGTCGAAAATGACAGCAAAACCACCTGATAGCTGTAGCCATCGCCATGAAATGTTGCGAACACTGCCAAATCATAAGGCGACAGCGGCAGCCAACCCCGTGTGATGCGTTCAATTTCCGATTGAGCCTTGGCAGGAATCGTTCCGGGCTTTAACACCAATGCCGGACCAGCAGCGGAAAGATTATCGCCATTCATAAATACGGCCATTGTCAATTCGCCCAAGCCAGTTAAAGTTTCATCTTCGAGGAAGGTTGCAACTGCCTGATAATCAGCGTTATCCGCCAAACTTGGTATTTGTTTATTCAATGCTGCATTTGACAAACCTATAGCGTCAATTTCTGCTGAAACAAGTAACCGATTATCTGGAATGAGCCAAATATTGTTCAGTCCTGCCAAATGGTTTCCCAAACTGTAAAGCTCACCCAAACGCGAGTCCTGCGCGAAATAATTGGCAGATTCCAACTTCGAGGCAATTGCTTGAGTCGTAGTTGCATGTTCAGCCAACATCAGGCCGCGTAGACCTGCTCCTGACACGACAAAACGCTCGATGTTTTGGAGATCAAAACCGTACGTTTCTTGAACCTGACCTTTTGGCAGGTAGCTGAGTGCAGAGGGAGGAAAAGTCTGACGTGGAAGAATACTTGCCCAGTAAGCACGTTGATACTTATCCAACTTTTCAACATCGGCATAAGTGCTAATCGGCGGCATGTTCCAGCTTGTTTTCCAAGCCGCAATATCACCAAACGAAACAGCGCCATTGTACTCCGGCGTATCTGGAATAAACCGCAGCATAGACAACAGAGAAGATGTCGGTTGTGCGCGTACGGAGTACGGCGAACTACCAAAACTGACTGAGATACAAAGAGCAAGGACGAAAAAACACATCCGTCGCATAATAGCACTCCATAGCCGTTTAACAGCTCTAATGGTATATGCCTATTTTCGCATACTTTTACTACTCATCAGATAAAGATACTGGTTCAACGGCTTCGAGCGCCCATATGATGCGGGGCTGTGATTAACCATAAGCCCGCCAAACCGAGCATATTTTGGCTAAACGCGCAAAATGTCCGTGACGGATATTGTTTCCGTCCTTATTATGTATGCCACAAGCGAACCAGTTCATTCTCCCCGGTAAGCGTCACACATCAATTACCCAATACCCTGCTGCCCCAAATCACTGCCCATCTTCAAAAGCGCGTCGCGCATATCGGCAGTACGGGCTTCGGCGTAAATCCTCAGTACAGGTTCAGTTCCGCTGGGGCGAATAAGCAGCCAACTGTGGTCAGCCAAGTAGAACTTCACGCCGTCCAGTGTATCCACCTTGACGATGCTTTCCCCGCCAACCTGCTTGGGTGCGGCATCCACGAGGCGCTGTACCATCTGCTTCTTCGGTACTTGGTGCGCCAGCCGCACATCAATCCGGTCATAGAGCGCGGGGCCAAAGGTCGCCTGCAAATCAGCAACGATCTCGTGCAGCGGGGCGCGTTTTTCGGCCATTACTTCGAGCAGCAGCAAGCCCATCAAGATACCGTCGCCTTCGGGGATATGACCACGCACACTAATACCGCCGCTTTCCTCGCCGCCGATCAATATATCTTTCTTGTCCATCAAATCGGCAATATGGTTAAAACCGACCGGTGTTTCATGCAGCGTCAGCCCGTACTTCTCGCAAATGCTGTCGATCATGAGGGTGGTCGAAACCGTTTTAACAACATCGCCGCGCTGTCCCTTTCCCTCGACCAATTGACGCAGGGTGAGCGCAAACACCGTATGCGGGTCGATGAAGTTACCAAGGGCGTCAATCGCGCCGATACGGTCAGCATCACCATCGGTTGCCAAGCCAACGTGTGCCTGTGTTCGCTGTACCGCCGCAACCAAATCCTTCAGGTAGCGGGCAATCGGTTCAGGGTGGATACCACCAAAGCCGGGGTTGAGGGTGTCGCGGATCGAGGTCACATGGCAGCGTGAACGCGATAGGATGCTGGAAAACGCCCCGCGCCCCGCGCCCCACATCGCATCCGACACAATATTAAGTTCGGCAGCCGAAATCTTATCAAGGTCAACCAGCGTGCCAAGATGTTGATAATATGTCCATGACGGGTCGAAGGTGCGAATGAGGTCTTTATCCACCGCCTTCTGGTAATCCATCAGGTTAGGGCCGCGTGCCTCGCGCTCCATAACTTGCAGCGCTTCCTCGACCTGTGCGCAGTCCTCGGCAACCGCGCTGCCGCCATAGGCCGCTTTGAGCTTGAAGCCGTTATAGCGCGGCGGATTATGGCTGGCGGTAATGACGATACCCGCGTTCGCCCCTTTGGCCTTCACATTGTAAGAAACCGCCGGCGTGGGCGAGTCAGTGCGAGTCAACCATGCCACAATACCATTACCAGCCATCACCCGCGCGGCCTCGGCTGCGAAGCGGTCTGACAAAAAACGCGTATCGTAACCGATCACCACTTCTGGCGGGTTGCTGCCCGTGTGGTTCGTATTCACCCAATCGGCAACCGCCTGCGCGATCAAGCGTAAGTTTTCAAAAGTAAAGGTATCAGCGATAACGGCTCGCCAACCATCCGTCCCAAACCGGATCATAACGTTATTAATCCTTTAATACTATTCGGCATTTATGTATTGTACATGAGGCGTGCTTGCAAATAAAAAAGGAATGACTGTGCAGCCATTCCTTTTGTCATCTTGTTCAGTAAATCGGCAATCCGTTTTAACCGTGAATATCCAACCCGGCCTTCGCCATCACATCCGCAATTTTATCATCCGTCAGGCTGATTTCGTTGAAGATGCTGTACGGTAGGTCATTTTCCTTGACATAGCTCGGCATATTCTGCAAAGTCGTGCGTACATCGCCCGGTTGCAACTGGTCCAACCGGATACCCGCAGACTCAATCGTATCGCGAATCGGGGCGATGTCCTGCCCATGTAACGCTGCCGCGATCAAAATACCGGGGCCGACCAGATCAGCATAAGGAATACCGTAGCCGCTCGAGGTCTTGCCTTCGATGGCATACGCGAAGTACTGTTCACTGCCTTCTTGCGGTCGATTGTGGTTCAGTTGGTTGGTCAGCGCCACTTCCGTGCACATCAGGTCAAGTAAATTCCGCAGCGACTCTACCTTGCCCTGCCCGACACCCTGAGCAATCTTAAAGGCTTGCTGGGCGATACCCGCCGCCAAACCCGCTGCCCACGGTTGGAACCGTGTATCCTGCGTTGTTTTGTTACGCTCGGCAGCATAACGCCAATCAAGCAAACCGGTCACGATACTCAGCAGTTCGCAAATCCCCGTGCCGCGCAGATGGGCTGGTGCGCTGCTAATAATATCCCAATCAATAATCACCGACTCAGCCGGGCCAGTCGTCACATAACGCACGCAGTTGTTCTCGCGCACCGCCACCAACGCCGTAAAGAAACCGTCAACACTCAAGGTTGTTGGAACAGTCACCACGGGCAGCTTATTCACCCAACCAATGTACTTGGCGGCATCCGAAGCCAAACCACCACCAACCGCGTAAATAACTTCAACCTGCGGCGGCAAATCCGAAGCTAATGTTTTGAAAAAATCGTGGTCAGCTTTGTGTGGTTCTGCTTGAATAACCAGCGGCAAATTAAGGAACTTACCAGCCACGTCCCACGAATGAGCACCCGTCAGCAAGGCGGTCGGGCGGGTTTCGGTCACAGACTTTAATTCACGAATTTCAATCCGTGGTAAATGCCAGATTGTTTCCATGTGGCGCTCCATGCGGAATAGATAAGGTCAGAACATTCCCATACTATAGACCGAATCGGTTTATTTTTCCAACCGCTTATTATTTTACATAACAGACTTGAAGGAAACTCATGTATAGGAGACAATGGGTGTACCTTTAGGGGATCATCAATCGCGCCATTTTGGGGAGTATCGTTATGATGGAGTCGCCGCTTCCAAGCAACCAAGAGCTGTTAGATTTCAGTGCCAGCGTGCCGTGGCAAGAAATTGAGGCTCAAAAACGCAAGTTTAACCAAGCGCTCAAAGATATAGCTGCTTTTGACTACAATCAATCGCTGCCGCTGGAGCAATTGTCAGAGACAATAGGTGCAACCGTCTCCACCTACTATAATCCCGATGATACTCAAGCAGCGAACGTTGTGTTGGCGGAAGTCAACGGCGTTAAACATGTGCTTGGTTCTGCGGTCAGTTCCCGCTATCGGGGTAAAAAAACCTTCCCGCAAAGCATTGTCCCCTATAACTTTAACCCTAGCGTCAATCACACCAACCTGAGTCAAACCGACGACCCGACCACCAAACTGCGCTACCTCGGTGCGGAAATCGAATTGGGCTTGGTACACGGTGACGGTGGGTATCCATCTGAGCCGGATATGCAGCATTTTATGCAAGTGTATCGTGGGCACGCACAGAAGCTAGGCTTTACCCCACAAATCGACCGTGAAGCCGGTCAATATCAGGTAGAAACGCACTTATCGCCTGTACTTGGCTACCACAAAACCCGCACGTCCTTGGGCGGCATCCTTAAAGTACTCACGATGTCCAGCGAAGAAACCGGCATGATTACTGCCATCATGCCAACTTATCCATTCGACTCGGACTTCAAACTGACTGAAGACCCCAAAGTACAAACAGCTTTTGATCTGATGCAAGAAGTTAACGGCTTCTTCCCGGAATATGCCGAACGCCTGCATAAAGCCCATACACGCTACCATGTCAGCCCCGCCAACGATAATTATGTGCAGATGTTCCGCAATCAAGGCTGCCACATTCACCTCGACCTCGCGGGCCGCTGCGAAGCACTCGGTTTGCTGGCCTTCTACACCATGCTCCGCAGCGCCTCGGCAGTCGCCAACGCCGCTGTCCTGAAAGGCTCGCCGTTCGTCAACGGTACGCTCGACCCTGAGCTTCTTTGCACGCGTGAATTCTTACGCAGTGTCACCGCCACAGGCCGCTATTTAGATCTGCCCACCAGCCCACACCTGACGCATCAGGGTCTGGAACGCTACAGCACCCTATTGCGCTCGGAACGGGTCAATTCACCCGCCCGCGCCATGCTGTACGACGACGGCCTCGACCAGATGATTTCGGTCATGCACAATCCCATCGGGCGCATCCGGCCTGACTTGTCGACCAACAAGCGCATTTGCACGCTTGAAAGCACCGGTATGCCCGCCTCCGTCAGCGCGTCGCGGATGGCATCCGTCCTGTGCGACTTTGAGTACAGCCATATCATCATTGAGGATTACTTCCGCAAGCATGGCTGCAACCTTGAACCGATGTACGACAACAAGCAGATGTGGTCAATCCTCGGCCCGCTGGATACCAAAGCCTTCATCGCCGCGCAGGACGAGTCCGACCGCCTTTGCACCGATGCGCTCGTCACCACCGCCACCGGCGACCGCATGACGCTGACCGAATTCTACGACATGAAGCGCCGTTTCATGCACAAAGCGCTTTACGACATTGATGTCAGCATCCCGCCGCGTGATATTGACGATGTGTACATTAGCCTCGCCCGTATGCTAGAGCCGCCACACGGTCACACCGCACAGACCGTCAAGCAGTTTATCGCTGATCCGAAGCTCAAGAGTACCGGCAACTGGGGGCAAATCCTGAAGAACGCCTTCATCGAAATGGGCGGTACCCCCGGCGAACACCGCCCCGACATCGTGCTGAAGATCGTTCACCAGATGCACGATGCCCTGCGCACGCGCTATCTGGAAAGCTAATTCTCGCTTCAACAGGTGTATAATGTGGGGCGTAGCTCGGCTGCGTCCCACCATTATTCCTTCGCTGTTCACCTGAAGAAGTCATCAAACTTATTAACCAGATGCTCAGATATTCCTCCTCAAAAATGCGTCGCTGTAAGAATCTATGGTATAATGCCATCAGATAAAAAATATGCCCCGAAAATACTACGTTTATTACAAGACCTGTTTGAACTATTTAAGAGTGTAAACGATAAACACGCTAAGAAAGGAAACAGCCGCGCGCCTACAGGTGGTGCTCGGCACATTTGCGCTATATGGCTAAACAACCAAAACTAAGAATCATTCCCTTGGGCGGTCTGGGGGAAATCGGTAAAAACATGACCGTATTTGAACTCGGTAACGATGCTATTATCCTTGATACTGGCATCATGTTCCCCGCAAACGACATGCTGGGAATTGATTACATCATTCCAGACTTCAAATACCTCACCGACCGTAAAGACCTTAAAATTCATGGCATTCTCTACACCCACGGTCACGAAGACCACACGGGTGCAACCCAGCATGTGGTGGCTGCCTTCCCGAAAGTTCCCATCTGGGCAACACCGTTGACCGCTGGCCTCATCAAGCTCAAACTAGGTGAAGCACAGCTCGATAAAACAACCACCATCAACGTTTTCCAAGCGGGTGACATCATCCGTATTGGCCCGTTCGTGATCGAAAGCTTCCACGTCTGCCACAGCATTCCCGATTGTGTCGGCTTTGGCATCAATACCCCTTATGGGATTGTGGTGCATAGTGGCGACTATAAGTTTGATAACTCGCCCGTAGACGGTAAGAAACCCGACTACGCTAAACTTGCCGAGTTTTCGAAGCGCGGCGTGCTGATGCTCATGGGCGACAGCACCAACGCCGACCAACCCGGCTGGACACCCTCCGAAAGTGTGATTGATAACGCTTTTGATCAGGTGTTCCGCAACGCCAAAGGCCGTATCATGGTTGCCACCTTCGCCTCGCTCATCTCCCGCTTCCATCAGGTCGCGGTTGCCGCCGAGCGTTATGGGCGCAAGATCGCGGTCGCCGGTCACAGCATGTCTAACAACATCAAAATGGCGCGCGAGTTGGGTATCCTCAACATCCGCGACGATATGTTTATGGACATCAACCGCATCAATCAGGTGCAGGATAGCAAAGTCGTTATCCTCGTCACCGGTGCGCAGGGTGAACCGTCCGCCGTTCTCAGCCGTTTGGCAACCGGTCGTCATCGCCAGTTGGATGTCAAACCGGGCGACACAATTGTCTTTTCATCACACACCATCCCCGGCAACGAGGAATCAGTCAGCCGCACCATCAACCGCCTGTTCCAGCGCGGCGCCGATGTGGTTTATGATCCCATCGCGCAGGTACACGTTTCCGGTCACGCCCGTCAGGAAGAAATGCGCTTGCTAATTAACCTGACGCATCCCAAGTACTTTATGCCCGTTCACGGCGAACTCCGTCATCTCCGCGCTCATGCCAAGCTGGCGATGGGCTGCGGCATCTCACACGAGAATATTTTTGTCGTGGAAAATGGCTATGTCATTGAAGCCGACAAAAACGGCGTCCGCACAACCGAACGCGTCCCCGGTGGTTACGTATTTGTCGACGGCAGCGGCGTGGGTGATGTCGGGCCAGCGGTCATCCGTGACCGTGAAATCCTCGCCCGTGACGGTTTCTTGATGGTCGTGGCAACCGTTGACCAAAAGAGCGGTGAGTTGATCGAAGAACCGGAAATCATCTCGCGTGGCTTCGTCTATTTGAAGGATGCTACCGACTTAATGCGCTCGGTCAAAGCAACCATCAATGACGTGTTCGCCCACTCACAGAACGGCAACCGGCGCGACAAATTAGAAGACAGCCTCGGTCGGGTACTCTACAATGAAACCCGCCGCCGACCGATGATTTTCACGGTCATCAACGAACGCTAAACTAAATCTGTACTGAACATCGAAAGGGTTTGCCTATGGCAGACCTTTTTATTTATAAGGCTTTCGGCGCTGTAGCTATGGCTGAAGTGTAACTCGGCACGAAACTCACGCAGAAGGTGGTTCCCTTGCCCACAACACTTTCGACCTCGATCCTACCCTTATGCATATCGACGAGCCGCTTAGTAATCGCCAATCCCAAACCGGTACCGCCGCTTTTAAGTGACCGTGCCGGATCAGCCCTGAAGAAGCGGTCAAAAATATGCTTTAAGTCATCCTCACTAATACCGATGCCGGTATCCTTCACCTCAAAAACCACATACTCGCCCGCCTTATAAGTGCGAACCGTAACACTGCCGCCATCCGCCGTATAATTAATCGCGTTCTCCAACAGGTTCGAAATGATGCGTTCCAAACCATCATGGCTGCCCAACATCTGCGGCAGCGCCTCATCCAACGTCAAAGTCAGCGTTTGACCGCGTGTCTCGCAAGTTGACTCAAAGCCCTGCTTAATGAGCATAACCAGATCATTGAGTTGAAGCGGACGCATGGTAATCACGTCTTGCTGTTCCAACTTGGACATCATCAGCACGTCATTAATCAACCGTTCCAGTCGGCGTGACTGCACTTCGATGACCTTGGCCTTTTCCCGCTGGCGTTCCGGTTCTTCCAGCTTTTGCAGCAGGTACAAACTATTGTTGATAATCGACAACGGTGTTCGCAAATCGTGCGACAAGTTACTGACCAGCTCGTTAATCAGTTCGACCCGTTCTTTCTTCACTGCCATCTCGACCAGTGCTTGCTCTGCCCACTTCTGGCTGTAAAGATGCTCCAGTGTAATCCGGTAGAGCTGCAAGATTTCGCTGTCTTGCGAGTTAAGAGGCTGCTGCTGGTACAAGTTATCGACACTGATCCAGCCCATCATGCCCTTGTCGTCATAAAGTGCGCTCGTCAGCTTCCATCCACGTACACTGGCCTGCCCTTCCACTGGCTGCAACATTGCATCCTCATCAACATATATACCGACAGCCGATTGGTCAACGGTGGGCTTCAAACGTTCGAGCAAGTCCGGCGGTATCGACTCCAGCTCGCGCTTCACCGTACACTGCCCTGCCTTGGTCGTCACGAACGTCGTCGTAATCGTCGTTTTGGTGTTATCTACCAGATATAATGCCACACGGTCGAAACCCAACCGTTCATGTGCCCACTCCACAGCCTTAATACATAAAGCATCAGGTGTCGAGATTTTACTCAAGTCATTACTCACACCGTTCAACATCCGCAAACGGTGTTGCAACTGCCGCCCTTGTTCTTGCGTTTTACGCAGCGTGTGTTCTGCCCTTTCGCGGGTGGCTATCTCTGCGAGAAGCTGCGAGTTATTCTTGGTCAGGGCTTGTTCGCTAGTTTGGGCGCGGGTCAATGCCCTATTCAAACTGTAGACCGAGTAACCCGTAAAAAAACCGACAATCGCAAAAATAACGCAGTCCAAAAGCAGCGTCAGCAGTATCATATCGGCTGTAAATCCGGCAGG
>JAPUDW010000201.1 GCA_027492915.1 Bacteroidota bacterium
GCCTGTAGTCGTCCATTAACCAATATATATGACAAAAGATACTGACCAATTTCTCTCATCAGCGTTATAATTATTCCAATCTAGGATCGACGAAGCGAAGGATATATAGATGAGCGATAAACAATCGCAGGTTATGGCAGCACTCAGTACCGTTATTGAACCAGAACTCCATCGGGATATTGTGTCTCTGGATATGGTTCGCAACTTATCAATCGAAGGCGATGTGGCGAAGTTCACAATCGTCCTCACGACTCCTGCATGTCCTCTCAAAAATGTTTTTGAAGACCGCTGTAATGCAGCCGTCATAGGCCAAATTAGCGGCATCAACAGATTAAATATTAGCTGGGACTCCCAAGTGCCAACTGACCGTAAAATTCACGGACGGCTGGATGTTCCCATGCGCAGCTTAATTGCGGTATCGAGCGGTAAAGGCGGCGTTGGCAAGAGTACCGTATCAACCAACTTGGCTGCCGCGCTGGCCAATGCTGGTGCAAAGGTCGGTTTAATCGACGGCGATATTCTGAACCCCAACCTACCGACAATGACTGGACTAGGTGTCGGTCGTCCCAAAGTGGTAGACGGCAAAATGATCCCGATGGAAGCCTATGGTTTCAAAGTGATGAGCACCGGATTCCTGACAAACCCAGATAAGCCGATGATTTTGCGTGGGCCAATGCTGCACAGTGCAATCCGCCAGCTTTTCATGGATGTCAACTGGGGCAAACTCGATTATATGATCGTTGACCTACCACCGGGAACGGGCGATGCACCACTTTCACTCGCACAATCATTCCCGCTAACCGGCGCAGTAATCGTTACCCAGCCTCAAGATGTGGCGGTATCAGATGCACTTCGCAGTATTGCAATGTTTGAGACTTTGAATGTACCGATTTTGGGTGTTGTGGAAAATATGGCGGGTGATTTCTTCGGCACAGGTGGCGGTGAAAAGCTTTCAACCGAGCGTGGCGTTCCATTCCTTGGTCGTATACCGCTCGATGCTGAAGTCCGCAAAGGTGGAGACTATGGTCGCCCGATTGTGGTTACCCAGCCGGAAAATCCAGCAGCGGTTGCACTCCAGCATATGGCAGAGACAATCGCAGCCCGTGTTAGCGTGGTAATGCTGCAATCTAGTGATGTCATTCCGTTGAACGTCATCGGTTAACCAAGAAATTTATAAAGGCTCATACTTGAGTAAACGTCGGTATGAGCCTTTAGTCGTCCATCCCCAATACGTGAATATCGTCGCTACTACCCACAGGGTTATAACGACCGATCAAGATATAAAACAGGAAATTCAACACCGCCGCAATCAAAAAACCGACAACGGCTTCTCCCCATGCCCCTCGAATATTAACCAACCAAATCAGCACAACAACCACAAAAAACATCACAAAATAGACAATACGTCGCCGTTTCGCTTCGGTTCTTTGAATGACAAAAAGAATCGTTCCTAAACTCAGCACTAGTAACGCAAGTATCCCAGCGTCCATATACGTACAGCCTTCTATAGTAAGCAGTTTCAGCCCTGATTATACTCCTTCAAGTTACGGTTTCGTTTACCAATATTTAGCTTTTAGTGTATACTCATCTAGGTCAACAGTCGGATAAAGAATCGGACTGTACGACGGAGAAACAAGGAAGACAATACATGAATGTGAATGTGTCAAAAGATAATAAAACGACCCTGATTGAAGTCAGTGGGCGTATTGATAGCACAAATGCAAACCACCTTGGCGAAGCACTCATGGGTGAGATCAATCAGGGCAATATGCAACTTGTGGTTGACCTCGCCAGTGTCGATTATATGAGCAGCGCAGGCTTACGCGAGATCGTTTCAGCACTCAAAAAAGTACGCGGCAAAGGTGATTTGCGGCTCGCACAACCCTCGGAGCGGGTGCTCGAAGTGTTGGAAATGGCCGGTTTGGATACAATCTTCCAAATATTCCCCGATCAGTCATTGGCAATTAGCAGCTATTCATGATGATGTGTTGCCTTTGGGCGGGGGATGCAAAGTAATTTTTGATGTATCCTCGCGAATATCGTCTGAGCATAATGGGTCGGCTGGAAGAAATCGCACGGATACGCGATTTTGTAACAGCCATCGCCCAAGAGGTCGGCATGAGCGACCAAGCGATTCATCATTGTGCCTTAGCGATTGACGAAACCTGCACCAACATTATTGAACACGGTTATCAGTTCGATGGAGCGAACAAAACTATCGAAATCATCTGTCAGAGCAGCAGTGATGGTTTGATGATTCACATTCGTGACGAAGGCCCAGCCTTTAACCCTCTCATTCGCCCCGACCCCGATCCAACCGCCGATTTGGAAGAACGCAGCGAAGGCGGTTGGGGTATATTCTTCACCAAAAAAGTGATGGATGAAGTCCAGTACTTCCGCGACGGAAATTACAATCAGCTTTCCCTAAGCAAATACTTCAAAGCCTCATAACGCTATGAGCCAGCCGGTGCTGGTATCGGTTGTTTCCATCCATTTATATTGTTTAAATCAACCTGCCCCTGCGGCGGCAAAAAGTTGCCCTCACACTCCTGAGCAGTAATCGGTAAATCAGTTCGAGCAGCAATCAGTGGATTTTCTGGACTAAAGTAATTCCATGCGGCACGAGATATGTCCTCGATAATCGGCCACAATGTCATATAGTCTTGAAAATCTGTCTTTTGCCACAAATAAACCGCAATAACATAATCGCGACCGTTCGGCGGGTAAACAATACCCGCGTCCCCGCTCATATCGGATACCCAACCATTTTTGTGCGAAATACGCGTACCTTCTGGAATACCACCCTGCAACATTCGCAACAGATCATTGGCGCTCATCAATTCCAGTATCTGCTTGCACTCATTTTGAGTATACTCACCATTCGGGTAAGCCGTCATTAGACCAGAGCCATAGTGTTCACAATCATAAAGCATACTAAACATGGTTCCCATATCTTCGGTCGTGGTTTGATTATATGGGTCAGACTCGGTTTTAATAGTCGGGTTCGGATGCGTTTGAGGAGCGGCAATTGAACCCAGCATTTGCCCTTGTACCCCCAATACCAACGGCGCCGTGATATAGGTATTGTTAGCACCGATATACTGAACATTTCGCGTCACATCGCCAATACCTGCAAACAATTTGGTGTTGTCATCGCCCGGTGCCATATTTTGTTGGATCGCTACACGCTCACCCGTAATTTGCATCATCAAATTTGAGGATGAATTATTGCTACACAGAAGCGAATTCGCCATCAACCATGCTTCATCTTGAGTTGGAGCTACCCATAATTGGCGAAAGTAATCGAGCACAATCGGTACTTTAATCGTGCTGGCTGCCGAAAAAGCCACATCACCATTGATATTAACTTCTTCGCCTGTCCTTAAATCCTCGATAAATACCGAGGCGACAGTCGTCTGCCCATCATAGATGAAACCTTTTGAGTCGAGATAACTCTTAATCATTTCCTGAAGCGTGGCGATATTCCCCGCATTTCCACTCGAATTCACAAAGGGTAATTGAACAACACGATTATTGGGGCTGCGTAAGGCAGCTTCAACTAATGGTAGTGCAGCTTTGACATCAAGCGTATAACCTGTCGCCCCCGGTCTCAAGGTCAATGTGCTAAGGTCATAACTGGCGGCTCCCGATTGCCGGTCATATCGTGCGCTCACATCCTGCAAAAAGCTTTCAACTAAATTAGCACGGTAGTCTGCGGACAAAGGAACATTCACACGCTGTTCAGTTTCCTGTCCCAAAAGGAAGCTTGCAAACCGCGTCCAAAAACTACCCGACAAGTCGCCTACGGCACTCGCAGCCGTCAGCATAGATTCACCATTGATCGTAAAGCCAATAGTCGCGGGATCGAGCTGAATAGGGTTTTGGGCATAATATAAGGTCACAGGCTCTTGATAAACTGTGACGAGTTTGGTTAGTGCTTCCCGTTTGGCAAGGCCACCGACCGAAACACCACCGACCGAAACATCAGACGGAAGCTTGTCTGGCTGTTGACTAAAACGAACGAGATAAAACACAAACAAACCGATTGCCGACAGGATCATCAAAACGGACATAATTTGCACAACGGGCAAACCCCGGCGCTTGCGTCGTTTACTTAAAGTAGCAGTAGTCATAGTACGCCTGTCACTTGCTCTTTTGCTTTGAGTTCTTTAGCTCGTTGGATCGCACGATAGTGAAAACGTTGTAATTTGGGCAGCGCATCGACATCGTACCAACCATAATCGAGCAGTTCACTGCTAAGGCGTCCAACCTCACCTTTTGCTTCACATAAATAATCAAAGTCGAGATGATCACCAAAATCAACTTCCGCCAACAAGAGTTCGCCTACTTTAACTATTAATTGAAGTTCTTCCTGTAATTCACGGCTGACAGTTTCAAAAGGGGATTCCCGTCTATCGACCCATCCACCGGGTAAACCCCACGGCGCGTAAGGGTGAAACACATGCTCAACCAGCAGAACTTGGCCTTGAGCATTAAAAACGACACCAACAACACCGGCTGTGAATTTGGCCTGCCCCAAACGCCAGATCAATCTTGCACTGGTAATGATCCAAGGGGCTTTTTGAAGTACTTGCTGTATGCGCCGCATCGGGAGTTTCAATCAAGTAGGTTCTCATTGATGACAAGACGTAACAGTTTAATCCAGCAAATGTGCTTTGGTCAACATTCGCAGATTAGCGAAAGTTTAATTATACAAACCTTATCATGCGCACCTTGAGAGAATGAGTATGCTATACTAAGAGAACTATTAGTAAAAGTTTCAGCAGGGTTAGCAAATTGTCTCAAACGTCACTCGATTTTCTAAACCTGTTCATCAAATCGCCCGGTGATCTCATCTTTTTTCTGCTTGCGATTGCCTTCAGCCAAGCCAGTCTCTTCATGGCATTGGGAGAACGGCTGCGCAGGCCGCAAAATCGGGGGGCAGGTCAGTATACATTGGCGATGCTGGGCACTGTTGCCGCATGGATCGTCGTTATGCTCGGCGCGTTGTACAGCGTGGTTTCGGGACAGAACATCAGTTCTGTTCTACCACCACTTGAACGCGTTTGCACCCTCACCATTATACTACTCATTGGTTGGGTGTTCTTTACAGCGGAAGATGCTAAGTGGGGGCGTGCTGCCAATATCATACTCCTCGTGCTGATGATTGGGGGTTTTGCTGGCTATGTATTGACCGGCATTCAATGGACAGCCCAATCTGACAATACAAACTTCAATTTAAGCAGCCTCGGCGTAACGTGGACATTTGTCACACTCATTGTCTCCATTTTTGGCGCGGCATTAATGGTGATCGCATTCAAGCGTATCACCGATGCACCGCTCAAGCTACTGTTTTTTGTACTCCTCATTTTGGGCTTCGGCACAACCTTAATTCAGGCAAGCCAACTCAATATCATTGGCAATTATTCCGGTACAGCTCGCCTAGCCCTGTTTGCAGCACTCGCCATTCTACCAGTACTGATTTACCGAATGGTGATGAACCGTTTGCAGAGTGAATTGAAAGCCAATGAGCAAGCAGCGATGCGCGCAACAGCACCTGCACCAACCTCGCGACAAAAAGATACCACATCAACCGGTGAACTATCCGTTACCGGAACACTTACGCCCAGTGTCTCACCCGCACAGCGCGACTCTATTCAATTGCTCAAAATTTTAGGGTTGATCCTTGAAGAAGCCTCTCCTACCAGCATTCCCGAAAAGATCATTTCGGCTGTGCTGGAAAGTCTAAAGGCAGATATTGGCGCCGTATTAAACCTTCAAGATGCGAACTATGCCGATGTCTCAAATGCCTACGACAAGTCGATGAAACGCCGAATCTCCGGTATGTCGATTAATTTAGACAATCAACCTACCCTTGTGAATGCAGTTGAACGCCGTTTACAGCGCCCATTGTATGACGACCGCAACACAAACGAGCTTCGCGATCTTTATAACCGGCTCGATATTGAACAAACAGGTCCGGCTTACTTTCAACCGCTGACGCGCGGCAAGGATATGATCGCGGTACTGCTGGTGGCGAATCCCTATTCTCAGCGCGAACTTGACGAGGCAGAGCGTGAACTATTGAAAGGTATTGGGATCATCGCAGGTAACTTATTAGGCTTAAGTTACGCTGCACGGGATGCGGGTCTTAAAGCGGAAGAACGTGCAATTGAAGCGTTAGTACAAGGGATTCCATTAGAAGACCTCAAAGATAGCAGCGTACTCGCAGCGCGACAAGAAATGCAGTCTAACCTGCAAGCATCCCGCGAACAAATTACTGATCTTAGCCGCCAGATTGCACAGCTCAAAACTGAACTCGATGCCGAGCGCAATCGTGTCACCTCATCGCTAGGAGACACAGAAGAAGGCATGTCGGTTTCGCAGCGCATATTGACACTAACCGATGAACAGCAAAATATGCGTACCGAGCGCGAACAACTCTTGTCACGGTTGCAAGAGGCCGAAACCGCGCTGGCAGGCGCAACCGCCAATAACAACGAATCCGTTTATAAACACATGGTCGAGGTGCTGCGGCGTGAAAAAGAAGACCTGATAGCCCAGCGCAATACCCTTCAAACACAGATCATCGAAATTCGCAGTGCCGACCAGCAGATTAATGCCGCCGAGGCAATGGAAACGGTTGCCCAGCGTATGGATCAGGATACCAGCCGTATGGCGGCAGAACGCGATGAATTACAGGGTAAGCTCGAGGACATCTCATCACAGCTTCAAGCATTGGGGATCGAACAAAGTACATCGGGCATGGCACAACTTATCACTCAGCTTATCGAGCAACGAACTGGGCTTCAGCAGCGGGTTGACGGCCTAAGTCTGGAACGAAATGCCCTTCTGAACGAACGAGTTCAACACGAGGATTCGATTAAGCGGGAAAAAGAACGTGCCAGCCGCATTCAAGCACTCGAAACAGAAATTCGCAATCTAGCATCCGACCGTGAAGCGCTGACGGTCGAACGCGACCAAATTAGCAGCCATCGTGATGAACTTTTGGCGAAGCAAGATAGCATTAAACAAAATCGCGCTCGTCTACTTGCCGAAGCTTCCGGCTATCAACTTGAATTAGCCGAGTCACATCAGGAACAGGCAAAACTGCGTTTACGATTGCAAGTCTTGTCAAACGAAAAAAGTGACCTTGTTAGCCATCAGCACCGCTTGGAAGCTGAGAAACAAAAACTTCAGGCTGAACTTGATGCGCTGATCGCCCAAACACAAAATGATCCGGTTTCACTACAACAGGTCGGTAGTGAAAACCTTGACACTCTGACAAGGATGATTGAGGAACTTTCAGCACAGCGCAGCGGCTTAGAAAAAGAACTCAGTGCCGCCCGTACCGCCCTCGGTGAAGCCCAAAACAAAGCAGACGCGATGAAATTCACCGCCGCCAAAAATCTTGATGGTGAAGCATCAACAGAAAAACAAAGTGATGAATCAGATTTGACTCTGAACGTCATACAAGAATTCCGCACGCCTCTCACATCAATTATCGGCTATATCGATCTGCTCATGGATGAATCTGCCGGTATATTGGGCGAAATGCAGCGTAAATTCCTGCAACGAGTAGCCGCAAATGTAACGCGCCTGTCTTCCATAACTGATGATTTGACGCGCATCACAGCCATGAACACCAGCCGTTTAATCTTGGTTCCTCGCGCGGTAAATATCGTCAATCTAATCGAAGACACAATTAGCAACTCGACCTATCAATTCCGCGAAAAAGGACTGATTGTCCATCTAAATCTTGATGACAATCTGCCAAATATACAGGCTGATCAGGATGCCATAAGTCAAGTCATTACCCAAATTTTAAACAACGCCTATTTAGTATCCCCGCCCGATAGCGAAATCATCATTACGGCACACCAGCAGGAAGTGAAGCTCTCTACCAACGGCAACCTCGCTCAACCTACGGATTGCATCCTTGTATCGGTGGAAGATCGCGGTGGTGGCATTCCTCAAGAAGAAATTGCACGGGTATTTGCACGGAAATACAAATCGCAGAATGTGCCTGTGAATGGGCTGGGCGATAACGGCGTAGCACTGTCGATTGCCAAAACATTAGTAGAAGCGCACGGTGGCGGTTTGTGGGTTGAAACCCGCCCCGATGTTGGCAGCATTTTCTACTTCGCACTTCCCATCACCAACATGCTTGAGACTGAAGGGTAAAACATGCAGCGTGACATCGGGAACGAATTTATTGTAGCAATTGTAGCTGTGGGTGTGCTGGCCTTTGCTGTAGCCTTTGCGATCATCTTATCGCTATCTGGTGGCGCGGGTCAAAATGGCACCCCTACCCCGCAGTCCGCTGCGACGACACAAGTAGTCATAGAAGCCACCTCGCAAACCGAGATAGCAGCAACGGCCACGACTAGCAACAATATACCCACCGTTGCTGTGGAAACCGCAGCAACAAGCACCGTCGAAATGGTTGAAACAGTGATTGAAGTGGTAGCGACTGCCACACCTTCAGTAACCCTATTATCGCCTACTGCGACCACCGTCGCCCCAATCGCGACTACCACTCATACGCTCACCGTAACCGTCATCAAAGCAACCCAAGAAGTCCTGAGTCCCAGCTCACTCCCGACAAGCACAACCGTCCGCCCGTCTGCAACCGCAACCGAGCAACCAGCTACAGCAACCACAAAGCCAACACAAACAGCAGCAACGTTGACCAGCACGACACGCCCAACCATTGCCACGTCTAGCACATTCACCAGCACACCGAAGCCCGCAACAGCTACCCTACGTCCGACTCTTGTACCGTCAGCGACAGCGACATCATTGCCACCGACGTCCACCCCTTTACCAACACGCACAAGTACTCTACGCCCTTCAGCAACAGCAACGTTACCGCCAACCAAAACGATAACACCTCGTCCTTCAGCGACATTTACACCAACGGTAACTAAAACCAATACGCCGCAACCATCGTCAACACCATTACCGACAGTGCGACCAAGCGCTACAGCAGCTCCTCCAACCCAAACAGCCATTCCGCCAACGTCTACCATCGTAGTCGTGAATACTATTGCGCCATGTACTGCGCCTGTAGGTTGGGTGAGCTACACAGTACAAAATGGCGACACCTTATTGAAATTAGCGCAAGCACGAGGAACCTCATCCGAAGCTTTGCAAGCCATTAACTGCTTGTCAAACATTAACAATATTTTTGTCGGGCAAGCCTTGTTTGTCCCTAACCCGCTGGATACAGCCACATCATCATCCTTCACGGCAGAAGGTTGTACGGATGCCAATACGCAAATCCTAAGCCCAACTCTCGGTGAGCTGGTGAGCGGCGTCATTAGCGTGCAAGGTACAGCAAACACCGGCAGCTTCGCTGTGTATAAGCTAGAAATCCGCTCCAGCAGTGCAAATGTTTACACGCTCTATAACAGCTATATCAATCCTGTCGCAGGCGGCGAACTCGGTCAAATCGATACCCGAATCTTTAATCCGGGTATTTATTGGATTAAACTGACCGTCATTGCACAGGATAATCGGATCACAGCCACATGCGCGATACCAGTGCTTTTCGGACAATAGAATTACACATTAGGCGGTAACTTCGTTGACATACACAACACGGCCTTCGTGCTGTGAACGGGTTGCCGCCAATCCGATTTGTAAAGCCGCGCGCGCATCAATATGGGTGACGCTCGGCGACTTATCCTCACGCAGGCAGTCGATAAAGTGAGCAATTTGCGCGGTGTACGCTGCACCAAAACGTTGTGGAAAATGCGGGACGACATCATAGCGCCCCCCTTCAGGCGTAAGCAGCAAAACAGGTGTTTCTTGCAGATAACCGACCTGTAACGCACCTTTTGTGCCAATAATGTTGCATTGGATGTCATAGCCATAATTAGCCGTTCGGCTGACTTCGACATTCCCCAGTCCACCTCCTTCGAAGCGCACATTAATCATCGCATTATCTACATCGCCTACATCCAACAATTCAGGGTAAACCAGCGAAGCAACCTCGGTGTATACACGCTGGACTTCATCGCCCATTAACCAACGCAGCAGGTCAAAATCGTGAATACCCATATCAAGTATCAACCCACCGCTGACCGCCGGGTTAGCATATTCAAGACTGGTGCGAAAGGGATCACGCCCGATCGAGCGAATTGTAACAGGATCGCCAATGGCGCCAGCTTCGATCTGCCGTTTTGCCGCCTCATAACCCGCGTCAAAGCGCCTCATAAAACCGACCTGAAACATCACCTTCGCCTTTTCTACAGATGAGATCATGTCATCCGTTGCCGAAAGCGTTAGAGCGGTAGGCTTTTCACAGAAGATCGCCTTACCTGCTTCAGCGGCTGCAATAACGACTTCACGATGGGTACTCGTGGGCGTGGTAACAATAACAGCTTGTACCGCCGGGTCAGCCAGCAAATCGTGATAATCGGTATAAATATTGGCACCACCTACTCGGTCGGCAAATTGCGTCGCGACTTCACTACGCATGTCCGCAACCGCCACTAACCGCGCATCAGCAAGCTGGCTGGCCGAAAACGTAGCGTATACCTGCCCCATACGACCTAAGCCAATTACACCCACACCAATCTTCGCCATAATAATTTCCTTCGGTTGTGTAAAAATAATGTCCGAATGCTTGAGAGCTACGAGACCACCCCTGCTGCCATTTGGTAAGCACGTTCCCCCATATTTTTAATCGTGTCAATTAATTCAACCGGCTTGATGACTTGCACGGGAAAGTCTACTGAAAGGAGAAAAAATGCAACCCAATTTAATTCCGCTGTCCCTCGGCGAAGGATAACACCATCCTCTGTTTCTTCCAATGTGCCGAAGGCAACAGGCACCACCTGTTGAGCATTTTCAAGGGTCGTCTTGAGAAAAACTTCAACCTGCATTGCTCCGGGCATCATCATAACCGACTCCAAAACTTTTTCCAGAACGTTAAATTCAATGGGTCGGTCAAAAGCAGCAGTCGTCAATTGAAGTTCTGAAATTCGGTCGAGCCGAAACGTGCGGATGTCATGTCGAAGGTGGCAGTAACCCGCTGTATACCAGAAACCCTCATTGAAAACGATGCCGTAAGGATCAAACCCGCGCTCAGATGCTTCCCCAGCCCACGACTCGTACCGCATTTGGACTTGGCGTTGTTCCCTCACCGCCACACTAAGCGGCGTAATAAAATCATTATTGAGTACGCCCGCGTCCGACGAAACATTGAACGTGATGGCTTCCTGCAAAGCCCGAGCCTGCGCAAATAAGTTTTCAGGCATCACCCGTTCGGTTTTCGCCAATGCCCCTTCAATAGCTGCCACCTCAACTGGGAAGTTAAACTCACGTATCGCCAGCAAGCCGAGTGTCAGCGCAATCGCTTCGGCGTCCGTAAACATCAGTGGCGGCAGCTTATAACCGCGCTGCAATTGGTACGCCCCATATGGGCCTCGCTCACCCTCGACTGGTATACCCATATCTTGCAAATTCACGATATAACGGCGAACCGTTCGCACATCGACTTCTAACCGCCGTGCTAGCTCGGGGCCGCTAATTTGTTTGTACGATTGCAGGAGTTCCAGCACAGTGAGCAAACGTGTAGTCGGTGAATACATAAACAAAACCCTTCTATAGTATAGGGCTGATTCTGTCCTAATATTCAATTATTATCAACGTTAGATGGTTGGCATAAGAAATGCCCAAAATAACGAATTCGCATATCACTTGGCAACAATTACATAACCAGTTTCTTTGTCGCCGTTGAGGGAAATGTTTGCCGTCACAAAATGACAATTCAGGGGATACAGCCGAGCCAACCGCCTGCCATTTCGGCGGATAAACGGCAAATTACGGCACAAATGTCACAACCCTTGCAATATCCTGCAACATATGCAATTTTTAGCAGCTTAAAAACGAGATATCACATCCACAAGTGAAAGATCTCAACCAATATCGAGTTGCGAGAACACAGTCGCGATTTTCGATAAGGTCTCTTGGATAATTTCCTTAGTGTGACAAACACTCACAAATCCCGCTTCAAACTGACTAGGAGCTAAATAAACACCAGCCTCAAGCATTGCATGGAAAAAAGCAGCGTAGCGCTGTGTATGAGCATACTTTTTGGCAGTCGTGAAATCGGTAATCCGCGCATCCGGCACGTTCAAAAAATAGAAGCCAAACATCGTCCCCGCTGAAGCAACCTGAATAGGAATTCCTGCTTTAGCTGCCGCCGATTGAATCCCGCTTACTAAGGACAAGGCAGCTCTTGCCACATTCTCAAACACATCGGACTGAATGAGTGCCTGAATAGTAGCTAATCCAGCCGCCATCGCCAAAGGATTGCCCGACAGTGTTCCGGCTTGATACATCGCGCCTGACGGAGCAACCATTTGCATAATTTCACGTTTGCCTGCATAGGCACCAACAGGTAACCCGCCACCGATCACCTTGCCTAAACACGTAATATCAGGGTCAAGGTTCCAAGCCGCTTGTGCTCCACCAATAGCAACCCGAAAACCGGTCATTACTTCATCTAGAATGAACAGTGCGCCATATTCATGACAAAGGTCTTGCAGCGCCTTCAAGTAACCCTCGGCGGGTAGGACAAAGCCCATATTTGCTGCAATCGGTTCAACAATAATCGCTGCGATTTCATCAGGATACTGCTCAAATTGATGGCGCACAGCCTCAAGATCGTTAAATTCCACTGTGAGCGTTTGTGCAGCAGTTGCAGCAGGTACACCCGGCGAATCGGGCAACCCCAACGTAGCAACCCCGCTGCCAGCCTGTACGAGCAGGAGGTCGGCATGTCCATGATAGCAACCTGCCATCTTGATAATCTTCGTGCGTCCCGTATATGCCCGCGCCAACCGCAAGGCGCTCATCGTCGCTTCAGTCCCGCTGTTGACAAAACGAATCATGTCGATAGATGGAATAAGATCAATAACCAGTTGTGCTAACTCATTTTCAAGCGCTGTTGGTGCGCCGTAGCTCGTCCCATTTACCAGTGCCGCTTGCAGCGCAGCAACGACCTGCGGGGGCGCATGTCCCAATACCAATGGTCCCCACGACAACACATAATCAACATACTTGTTGTCATCAGCATCCCAAATATAAGCGCCCTCACCTCGCTCAATAAATCGCGGTGTTCCACCAACACTGCGAAATGCCCGAACGGGGCTGTTCACTCCACCGGGTATAAGCGTTTGTGCTTCAGCAAATAAGGCTTCGGATCGAGTCGTTTTCAAAGTCAATATGCTCCTTTAGCAGGTGACGAGTTCGCTGATTTCTGTCTCTTGGCTAAATCCATAACTACTTGTTGGGCAGTGTTTTGCCCTTGCTTAATGCAATCCGGTACGCCAATACCCCGATAAGAACTACCAGTAACATAAATGGCTTCTGGCAATACTGCCTCAATCGCGCTAACTCGTTCCAAATGCCCTAGCTCATATTGGGGGTAGCCCTCGGGCCAGCGAATGATGCGGTTAAAAATAGGCTCTGCATCAATACCTAGTAGCGAACGTACCTCAGCACAAACGGTAGCAATCAAATCACTGTCGTCCAAGTGCATCATAGCACGGGTATTTGGCCCGCCAAAAAACACGCGCAGCAGAACACAATCTGCGGGCGCTCGCTCATTCCATTTGGAACTCACCCATGTAATCCCATCAATCTGACGATGTTCACTGCGGGGAATAACCACACCAAACCCATCAAGCGCGTGTTGAACTTCAGCCTGATGAAATGCTAAATACACCGCACCAATACTGCTGTAACGTATTGATTCCAGTTCTACTGCCGCTTC
>JAPUDW010000202.1 GCA_027492915.1 Bacteroidota bacterium
GCGCGATTTGATAATTTCGCTGGCGGTCAGGAACGTGTCAAGTTCATCAATTGAACGCGGGATACGCTCGTTAATCAGTTCCGTCAAGTAGTCCATCGTGTTGAAGTCGCGAACTTTATCATTCACGAGGTTCATCACGCTGGCAATACGTTCGGGAATATCTTTGAACACGCCGCCGAAGCGCATATAGTTGCACATCATGCGGCTGCCTGCGGTTGCTTCGAAGAAGTCGAGAATTTTCTCGCGCTCAGCAATCGCGTACAGGGCAGGCGTAAAGAACGCACCGAGGTCGTTCAGCAAGAAGCCGATTGCCCAATAGTGGTTAACGATACGCGTAAGCTCGACCATCAGCACGCGGATCACTTCGGAACGATAGGTCGGTACTTGGTACTTTGCACCCTTCGACAACAACTGTTCGACCGCCAGAGCATAGCCGTGGTTATTACCCATGCTGCTGAGATAATCGAGGCGATCTGTGAACGGCATGTTGTGCAGGAATGTATTGCGTTCGCCGATCTTCTCATGGTTGCGGTGTAGGTAACCCATAACCGGTTCGAGAGACTCAATCGTTTCACCGTTGAGCGTCACGATCATGCGGAACACACCATGTGTGCTGGGGTGATGCGGCCCCATGTTGACGACGAGGCGATCTGTCTTGAGGTTAGCCTCGCCACCATCCAACTCTTGCACGCTCACACCGAGGCCAAGGTCAGCGTAAAGCGACTCTTCGGAGGTGTCGTTCAGCTTCGAAAGGTCAAAGTCTGCGGGGTAAGAAACATTCTTGCCATAGACATTGGTTTCTTCAGCACGGCGTACCCAACCATCCGGCCAACGGCTCTCGAATGGCTTGTGGTCTTCTTCATAATAAGCTTCATGCCAATCTTTACGCATGGGGTAGCCGTTAAAGCCTTCCCACAGCAGAATGCGCTTGAGGTTGGGGTGACCGGGGAACTTGATGCCGTATAAGTCATAGGCTTCACGTTCTTGGAAATCAGCACCGGGCCAAACATCAATCAGCGATGGGATTTCGGGGTTGTTGCGGTCAGTCTGGGCTTTGAACAGCAGTGCCGAGCCACCCGTTGTTCGGTAGGCGTGATACACCATTTCCATTTCATCGGCGATACCGTGATAGTCAACGGCAGTCGCGCTGGAAAGATAATCAAAGCCCATTTCATCACGCATAACCGTTGCAATTTCGGTCAGGCGGTTTTTATCTACAATGATGCCCGAATAACCTTGGCGGGTATCATCTTTTACCGCATCAGGAAAACGGTCTTTAAGTGCAGCAATGGCTGACTGTATGTCGGTTGTTTCGATAATGGCGTTATCGGTCATTATATTTATCCCTTGTTCGCCTTCTTCTCGCGGATCTTCGCCAGCATTGCTTGTTTGTCAAACTTCGGTTTTTCGCCAGCGGCGGCAGGAGCAGCTTCGGCTACTGCAACAGGCGCTGGTGCGGCTTCAGTCGCTGCGGCTGCTACAGGCTTCGCAGCAGGTTCTGCACCGGCCTTAGTCTTGGGAGCCATTTTTGGCGTTCCAACGGGCTTCAGCGGTGGTAATTCGCGGACACCGAACGGTTGACCAGCAGCAGCAAGTTGAGCCTGACGACGGATCAAATCCATTTGGCGCGGGTCGATAATATCCGGCCCAAGGATCGGAATAGGTGTCGGTTCAGAAGGCCCAACTCCGTACCACGGCACATCATCGCGGTTTGCCAATGATTGCCCGTCAATCTTCTTTTGTAGCGAAATCAAACCATGCAAAAGCGCTTGTGGGGTAGGAGGGCACCCCGGAACATACACATCAACCGGAATATACATATCAATACCCGAAACGACATTGTAGCCTTCTTTGAAAGGGCCACCGCCGCTCGCGCAGGCACCCATCGCCAGAACATATTTCGGCTCCGGCATCTGATTGTACAGGCGCACAATGGGAACCACCATCTTCTTCGTGACGGTTCCTGAAACAATCATTAAGTCCGACTGACGTGGGCTGGCACGCATGACTTCCATGCCGAATCGTGACAGATCGTAACGTGCCGCAGCCGTCGCGATCATTTCGATTGCGCAGCACGCCAAACCGAACAACATAGGCCACATTGAAGAACGCCGACTCCAGTTGTAAATCTTGCTCAAACTGGTGATCGCAACATTGCCCTGCATCTCGTCTGGTATGGGAAACTCGGTGGCGTTTAGTTCACGCAGGTCGAGTTGAGCCATTATGGGGTGACCTCCTCGTACCACTCCCGCAAAATCTCGTTGAGTATGCCCTCGTTTGCTAGTCGCGGGTCATCTGCAAAATTCGGCAGCGTGGTTACATACTGATACAACTGGTTCAAACCAACATTTTCAACTGTAACATCAGGATACGCTTCTATTAAACTTAAGACAATTTCGTAGGTCGCATCCCAATATAAATTCCCTGATTGTGAAATTTCATTCATACAGTATAGCTTACCGCAAAACACCGTAAATTACGACTACCAACCCGGTGAAATATGACTAAATTATGTTTCTCCGAGGATACTTTCCGTATCGATTTGTGCGCGTTGTAACCGCCCGCTGTAATCCACATATACCGATTTCCACTCGGTAAAGGAATCCATGCCCGCTAATCCTGCCTCGCGCATACCGTTTCCGGTACCGCGTGTGCCACCAAACGGGAACTGAATTTCCGCGCCGGTTGTACCGTGGTTTATGTAGACAATACCGGTTGTTAGGTCGCGAATGGCACGGAACGCTGCATTCACATTTTCGGTGAAGATACTGCTTGAAAGCCCGTAAGCAGATTCGTTGTTGACTTCAACAGCTTCGTCCAAGCTGGCAACTTCAATAGCGCTTAAGACCGGCCCAAAGATTTCTTCACGCGCAATGCGCATGGTGCGGCTCACATCGCTAAATAGCGTAGGGCTGTAGAAGTAACCTTTGTCAAAGTCGGCACGCTGCCCACCGACCAAAACTTTCGCACCTTCCGCTTTACCGATTTCGACGTATTTTTCAACCTTGTCACGCGCTTTGGCATTCACGAGTGGGCCAACATTAGTATCGCTTTGCAGACCGTCCCCAACTTTTAGCGTCTTAGCTTTGGCAACCAGCGCTTCAATCAACTTGGGCTTAATACCACTTTGGACGATCAATCGGCTTGTCGCTGTGCAGCGCTGACCGGTTGTACCGAAGGCGCTCCACGTAATGGCTTCAACCGCGAGTTCTAAATTCGCGTCATCCAATACAATAATCGCGTTCTTGCCGCCCATCTCCAGCGCCACCTTTTTGCCAAGGCTGGCGGCTTGTGAATAGACTTTTAGCCCCGTATCGGTTGAACCTGTGAACGAGATCACTCGCACATCACGGTGGTTAGCCAATGCTGCGCCTGCATCACCAGCACCCGTTATGAGGTTCAGTACTCCCGGCGGCAGCCCTGCGTCCTCAAATACCTTCACGAAAGCTGCGCTGGTTGCGGGCGTATCTTCACTCGGTTTGAATACAGTGGTGTTACCCGCGATAAGCGCTGGCAGAATCTTCCAACTCGGCACCGCAATCGGGAAGTTCCACGGTGTAATAAGGCCGATTACCCCAACCGAGTCGCGCATCGCCATACCAAATTTGTTCGGCATTTCAACGGGCGCAGTATAACCAAGTAAGCGTCGTCCTTCGCCGCCCATATAGTACGCCATATCAATAGCTTCTTGGACATCGCCCCGTGTTTCGGCGAGGATTTTTCCCATTTCTTGGGTCATCAAGCTCGCAAGTTCTTCTTTTCGTTCGGTTAGCAAGTGAGCCACACGGTAAAGTATTTCACCACGGCGTGGGGCTGGTGTTAACCGCCAATTTTTATAGGCTGCTTTTGCCGCTTGCACGGCTGATTCGACATCCTCAGCAGCACTTTTGGGTGCGTTGGTAATCGCCGCTTCTGTTGCAGGGTTATAGGTCAGAAAGGTGTCGCCAGATTGGGCTGGTAGCCACTTTCCACCAATGTAGTTTTGTATGTTGTCAGACATGAAAACTCTCTCTCAATAAGTTGGAGAAATATTCAACGGGGCAAGTTTCTGAAGGCTGCAAATTAGGTGGCAAGTATAGGGAATGCCGATTCGTTTGTCAAGCAAGGCTCACTATGATCAGCTAGGTTGATAATGCATTGTTGGAATTCATATAATCGTAAGCAGAAAGCGCAAATGTGAATGAACTTCCTTGTCGTTCGGTCGAATGAACTTCAACTTTCGTTTCATGCTGCTCCATGATTAGCCGCACGATAGCCAGCCCGATGCCTATTCCACCATATCGTCGGGTTGATGAGCTGTCAACTTGATAAAAAGCATCAAAGATGAGGTCAATCTGGTCTTGAGGAATACCAATTCCATCATCTTTCACGCTCAAAATAACAAACTCATCAGCATCGGTGACATTAATCTCAACCTCACCCTCACTAAATTTAAGCGCGTTATCCAATAACAGTTGGAGTGCAATAATAATGCGCTGCCGATCACAAAAAACGGTTGTTGCCGTGGGAGCAACATGAACCTTGACGCGGCTTGCTGAAGCTCTGTGTTCCCATGATCGGCCTAAATTGCGGAGCGCCGCCTCAAGAATCTGCATAATTGGAACCGGCATGAATGACTGCCGATCAAGACTCTCGCTCATGAGTTCATTGAGAAGTGTAACGTTGCGAATACCCCCTTCGAGCCGTGTGATCGCGCCCATAGCCAACTCAATAATTGTTTGGTTTGTCCCTTCATCTTCCTTGAGGAGTGCAACCGCTGACTTGACCTGCAACATTGGCGTACGTAACTCGTGTCCAACACTATGTACAATAGCTTGCTTGAGTAATCCCAATTCTTTAGAAGTCTTGCTCAACCGGACAATCTCTTTGTGAAATTTTTGGTTGTCGGCTTCTAACTTAGCGCAGCGCTGCTCAGCTTGTTTGACTTTTGCAGTTCCACGCAACAGCGAGTCAATAATCTGATCAATATAGGGCAGGTGACTGTGCGCAACGATTTGATCAGCCACCTCAAATAACTCCTTGTCGGGTGTATTCGTTACACAAACCAACAAAGGGCGCTCCCCATTTTCCAAATTCATCGTAAGCTTGTGGGAAAAACTGAGAATCTCGTCATACTCAATCTCAGTAATGATTAGCTGGGGTATTTGGTCGTGCAGCGCTGCTATTGCATCATCAACCGTGGTAGCCAGCGTGCTGTGCGCTGAATAGATACCGCTGTGCGTCAACTGAGTGATAATCTTAGGTGTCGGGGCGATGACTAGAATCGTCAACTTTTCGCGTGTTGTTGTGGGTTGGAGGGTAGAGTAATTATCCATCATGTATCCATTATAGTATCAAAAAACGCCGACAAACGGCGTTCATATGACATCCATACGGACTTCCAACCTTGGCGGTTTAAGATTGCACGTGCTAGATGACCATTGCTATCTTGCGCTTATGTCTCTTCGTCGTTCTGGAGTGCTTCCCAAAACAAGTTGAGGCCGGGGCGTTCCGCATTGCACTTCGGGCAGCCCACGTAAGGGTCAGCGATCTCACTACGGTGTTTGATACACGAAGCTTTTACTTCATTTTGCCGACCTAAACCAAGCAGTTTTGGCTTAATTGTGAGCTTCAGCTCCAAATACTGGCTGGCGTTAGCATTCAAAATTTCAGGTACAGGACAACTTTTACAGTCCCCGGGTTTCCATCGCAGCGATGCCGGATTATCGTTCACTAACCGGCATTCTTGTACATTTTTCCCGCGATGAAAGTCTTCGTGATAATGCTGGCACTCTTTGCCCGCCGGTGTACGCATATTCCTACCTCATAAACAACTAATTCCTCTATTTTAGCAGTTATGGGTTAAAGCAGCATAAGCTACGTATCGGAATTTAACCATTTTTGTGCAGCAGCAGGCAGTGTTTGCAGGGTGCCATATTGAATAGTGCAATCTGGCAGCGAGTCCAAAAAGCTTTGCCCATAACTTTTGCTCATCACGCGCTTGTCTAGCAGCACTACAATCCCTCGATCAGACTGTTTCCGAATTAACCGTCCAAATCCCTGCCGGAAACGAAGGATGGTTTCTGGCAGCGTATACTCATTAAACGGGTCACTAAATGTTTCCGAGCGTGAACTAATAATGGGGTCTGTCGGGATAGGGAAGGGGAGTTTTGTTAGCGCTAACGCACTCAATGCCGAACCCGGAATATCAATACCTTCCCAGAAACTCTTTGTACCCATCAAAATTGCTTTGTCTGTGGTCTTAAAGTTTTCGAGTAGGGCTTGGCGGTTGTTGGTGTCTAGTTGGTCATAAACAGTAATATCGCCCAGTGCTAATCGCGCACGAATTGCTTGCGCCGTTTGCTGGAGTTGCGTGTAGCTGGTGAACAATGCCAGCGTGCGCCCGCCTAGTGCGGCTGTCAATTCAATGAGCGCTCGTTCAACTGCTTGCTGATAGCGTCCTCGTTCGTTCGGGTCAGGCATATCATTCGGGATAAAAATCAATGTCGATTCGCGGTAATTAAACGGTGAAGGAATCGCCATTGTTTCGAATGTTGATGTCCCCAAACTTTGTTGGATAAAGTCAAAACTGTTGTTAGTTTGCAGGGTAGCGCTCGTTAAGGTCACCGACTGCTTTTTTGACCAAATATGCTTTTCCAAGAGCGCCCCGACATTCAGCGGCGCAGTGTTAATCGACACTCCATAATTCTGGCTCAGGTGTATCCAGCTAATTACATTTGTGTCTGTATGCTTTATCGTGGTTTCGAATGCATTCTGAATATCCTCAAAATAGCGTAGAGATGCTTCCAGGCTGCTGACGAGGCTGTCGAACCCCGCTATTGGGTAGCGCTTCAAACGGTTCAACGCCGCTGGCAGCCGCCCCAACCCTTCTCTAATCGCGCTCATGAACTCAGCTACAATTGCCCACTGCTGCTGTACAGCTCCAAACTCTGCTTTTCGGCGTACATCGTCTGTGATTCGCAGGAGTACACTGCCTTCCGCCTCCCCACGATACGCCAAGGGTTTAAAGGTTGCGAACAGGTTGCTTAAGTGGGTGTCGAGTGTTTTGACCGCGGTCTGTAGATCTTTCATAAAATCAATTAGCCGCTGGCTTTCATTTGCTGGAACCTGTTCTTGAATCTTGCTGATAAGTTCGCTTAATGTGCTGTGGTTTTTGCCTGCAATTGTGCTGAAATGATAGCTAATTGCTGATTCATCCAGCCGATTAGATAAACTGTTGGTTGCAGCCTCTTCCAAATGGTGCGCCTCATCAATGACCAAATGGTGATAGTCAGGGATGACATGGCTGTCCGATACTGCATCCGCTAATAAAAGGGCGTGGTTGACAATCACAATATGCGCCGCCTCTGCCAGCTTACGCGCATGGAAATAAGGGCATTTGCCACCGTTGGCGAGCGCACAATGGTCAGGTGTGCAGTTTTCTTCGTCAGCACTCAACCGCTGCCAGATCACCTGCTCGTTGTAACCTCGAATATTGAGATCACTTTTTTGCCCGCTTCCACCTTGGGTCAGCCATACCAGTATTTTTGCCAAAACGCGCAGCTCATCCACAGACGTTGGACGGCGTCGGCGCATTTCTTCTAATCGCTCCAAGCATAGGTAGTTGCTCCTACCCTTTAACACTGCCGCCTCAAATGAAATTGGCAAAATCTCTCGCACAAGGGGAATGTCATTTGAGATGAGTTGGTCTTGTAGGTTTAGTGTATTAGTCGAAATAACTACACGCTGCCCATTCCTCGTCGCCCACTCAATCGTGGGAATGAGATAGGCCAAAGACTTGCCGATACCTGTTCCTGCTTCAATTACCAAGTTGCTGCTGGTATTCAGTGCTACCGCTAGCTTCTGCGCCATTTCGACTTGACCGGAGCGTTTCTCATACTGTGGAATATGTCGAGCTAAAGCTCCCTCAACGCCTAGAATAGCGTCAATTTCTTGTGCTTCTACCGTGTGAACCTCCACTGAAGGTTTGAGCGCTTCTAGAGGCGTTATGCCCGAAAGCGATGGTAGATAGCTGATGGGTACACTTGCAGTAGGCTTCATCGTTTCAAGTGCATACTCAAATACAATGCGGGCATTCCAGTCAATTCCTTGAGAAATGTTAACAATTTCATGAACTAAATCGCGTGGAAGCGCTTGAACTAGCTTCCACATTTCCCAGTAAAGTAGGGCAGAAGCACGCGCATCATGTAAGGCGCGGTGAGCTTCGGTCAGTTCGATCTTGAGCTGCTTTGAAAGGCTCGACAAACTGTAACGGGTGGCAGTTGGTACAAGACTTGCTGCGAGATCATAGGTCTCAATCCAAAGATTATTTTGGAACAAGCCATGTGGATATAAAAAGCTGAGGTCGAAACCAATATTATGACCGATGATTGGCGCATTCCCGACGAAATTTTGTATCGCGGGTAACACTTGGCTTAGCAATGGGGCAGGCGGTTGTGCAGGTTCGCCCGGTTTGTGCGGCTTGGAAAGTAAGTCGCTATCTTTGATGCCTGTTAAAGCCGTAATTTCTGGCGGGATAGGACGACCGGGATTAATCAGTGTGGAATATTCAGCCGTCACAACACCGTCTTGGAAACGGACTGCACCAAACTCGATGATGGCATCTGTTTTTGAATCTAAACCGGTTGTTTCTAAATCGAGCGCGACAAACTCACCACGCATGGTGTTCTCCAATCCAACGTAAAAAACAAGACCATAGGTCAATTGTTCGAGAGTATATCATTCTTTAAAACACAACACCCCTACCAATTTGCGTGATAAGGGTGTTGATAGGTTGCCGAAATAGGCGTTTAGCTTGCAGGTGTTGCTTCCGTGGTTGCTTCTGCTGTTACCTCGGCTGTAGATGTTTCGCTGGTCGCTTCTACCGTAGCTTCAGCGGTGGCCTCGGTCGATGGAGCTTCAGCCGTTGCTTCGCCTGTAGCTTCTGGCGTTGCCTCGGCTTGTGTTTGGGCATCAGTTGCTGCATCAATGAACGCTTTTTGCAGGGTCTGGCGCAGTGTAGGCAGGCTGCCGAAGCCTACACCGATAAACCCTACATCTTCAAGCTGGCCGTAATTGCTGTCACTTGCAAGGAACCACAAGAACGATTGCACAGCCGGATTTGTCAACGAGGCGGTTTTGACCAGCAGTTGGGTGTCACGAACGAGTGGATAAGTTGCGTCTGCGATGGTCGCTTCGTTGGGTAAAACACAACCGTTACCGGCATCGACGCCAACCAGTTGGATACGCTCTTGGTTATTTGCAAGCACCTTCTGGTAGTCGCCCCAGCTCATATAGGTCAGAGCGCCTTCAACGTTAGCGGTCGCTGCTGCACGATACAACGGATCATCGCGCAGTTCAATATCGTTGCGACCGGTAATCGGCTTACCGCTGGAGGTTTCAAGCAAAATATCCGTGTAGCTGCTGCCTTCATTTGGCGCAAACAAGGTTATGGCTGCATCGGGGAACGAAGCATCAACTTGATTCCAGTTGCTAATGGTATCCGCTGATGCGGCATCCCATGCCACGGTTAGTTGTGCAGTGGTCAAACACGTCAGGTATTCACTCGCGGCGTTTGAAACTAGCACTACAGCCTGTTTACCAAGTTCAATATTGAGCGTTTTAATGTTATTAGCTGCACAGGCCGCTTCTTGGTCGGTATTTAGTGAGCCATTCACGGCTACGATGTCAATTTCACCGTTGCACATCCGGCGCACACCTGCGAATTGTCCACTGAGTTTTGTATCCGTCGTCAGCGTTGTGTACTGTGACGTTAGCACTGCCGACAGGTTCTTCAGGTAATCCGAGGCGCTTGCGGCGCCAGCAATCGTGACTGCGCCATTAACGTCCAGTGGAATTTGGAAGGCGGTTGCTGCTTCGCTGAATGGGCGCGTATTACCTGTGCCATCCAAAGCCGTTTTATTAGCTTCTGCGGTCGTAGCGGTGGGCGGAACCAACCCACCATCATTAATGACCGTTGCTGCCTCGCTACTAATCATATAAGTCAGTAATTCGGTTAGCCCCGCTTTGCTCAGGCTAGCTCGGTTTACATAGACATATAGTGGGCTGGCAGCGGAGTAAGTACGTTGCTCAACTGACTCTGCGGACGGTGAGGTGCAGCCAAAGCTGTCATTCGCATTGAGTAGTAAAATTTTGACGCTGCTACCAGCCGCATTAGCCGCAGGTAAGCTCACCACACCAATTGAACCCGCGTTTTGCGTCACGGTTGTTACCACATCGCTATCGGTGTCTACAACAGTTGCGTCAATGCGAATACCATCGCCTTCAACTAAGCTATCCAGAACCGAATAGGTTGCTGAAGTTGCGGTGGGCGTAATCACACTTAAGGCCGTATCCGCATTAGCAGCGTTGACCAAGTTCCAGTTGGTAGCTTGTGAACTGGGTGCGAAAATAGTGTTCAACTCGTTAAGCGTCAAGCACTGAGCGAAAGGCGCATCTGCTGCTGAGATAAAGGCCACAATGTTTTGTGCAATCAATAATTCGGTATAATCAACATTATTGGTTGTACAGTTGCTGTTCTCGGTGGTGGAAATGGCACGGTTCGAAGTTGCGACATCTGTTGTCCCTTGGCACAGCCGGTCAAAACCAACTCGTGTACCCGTAACTTCCGATGTAACATCAATAGTGATGTTACTCGCTTGTGTCAGCGTGTCAAAGATCGGTGAGACAATACCCGAACCAACGACGGACCTACCGCTGCCGTCCTGCGCTATTGTCAAGCTAAAACTGAGTATTAGCGCAAGCAGGGTTATAATACCCACCCGTCGCTGAGATGCTTTCATGTCAGATGCTCCTTACAGAAGGCCAGTGCGTAACGTGTTCAGACCAAGGATTGTACTCGTATGCCCTTAATTGTCCAGCCACACTTTTAAGGTCGTATTAGTAATTTGTCACAAACTTAAGCCGTGAGAATAGCCCAATGGAATACTTGCAATGACAGAAAATGAGCAAAGTGTTTATGAAATGATCGGCGGCACCGATACCTTCCGCCGCCTTGTGGATGCGTTCTATAAGCGGGTTGAAGCCGATGAATATCTAAGACCGATGTTCCCTGATGACTTGGAACCGGGTAAATATTGGCAGATGCTTTTCCTCATCCAATTCTTTGGTGGACCTTCGCAATATATCGAAGAACGCGGTCATCCCCGCTTACGAATGCGGCATTCTCCTTTTGTAATCGACCAAAAAGGACGTGATCATTGGTACACACATATGTGTGAAGCCATCGATGAAGTCGGCATTCAAGAACCTGCTCGTAGTGCGATGCGGGAATATTTTGAAAGGGGTTCATCTTTTATGATTAATGCTGAACCTAACACGCCTAATCTCATGCAGTGGCAAAAGCCTGCGAAAGATCAACCTTCATGAGTAAACAATCTGGTAAGTCGCTTAAGCAGGCGCGTATTGAACGTTCGCAGCCTACTGTACCTGTAGCCGCTTCTACAGTTTGGGTACGACGAATCTTGGGCTGGTCACGCTTGGTGCGCATCATCGTGGTGACTATTTTTGCGCTCGCTGCGACTACCGCTGTTTTTCCGGTTGTCGATTCCGTGTATTTGGCTAATTTCTTTTCCGATGAAACCCGCATTCTTCCATCTATAATAGCGGCAGGAGTCGGTATAATAATGTATGTTGTTGGTTGGTGGTTTTTGGTCGGGACGCGCGGAGAGCAGCCACCTGAGCGTTTCGAGGTTGTTATATATTTTGTTTGCGGCGTCGTGCTAACTGTTTTTGTCCTCACATTGATTATGAATGGTTATTCGGTGGCAACCTTACCGGATGTTTAGCAAGGGGTTATTGATGAAGAAATTATTTTTGCTGCTTGTCTTGCTTGCGTTTGTTGCAGCTTGTACGCCCCAGCCCGAAGAAGCGTTGCCTACCTTAATGCCCACAGGGCAGCCACTTTTGCCTGCTGCTTCAGCAACATCTGCTGAAGATTTACCTACTGCTGTACCTACAAATCCGCCGTCCGAACGTGCGACATTACCTCCGACATGGACGTCATCACCAGAACCAACCGCAACTTTTGTGCCGCCGACGGAAACCCCTGTGCCGCTATTTACTGCAATCCCGACTTTGGTCGCTTGCGGACCTTTTGATGTGGATCGTGAACGAAGTGCCGCAACCTTCGTTGTTGGGACGCCTGTACAAGTGTACTGGACACCCGTGCAGGGTGCATCGCGCTACCGGATTGGCGTTATCAACGGGTTTAACGAGGAAATCTTCTTCGACTACGCGATTGATGCAACTTACACCTTTAAGCCGGATCAGTTTGCAGCCGGTCAACGTTATGCATGGCGTGTTTATCCTGAGGATTCACTACTCCGCCAGATGTGCCTTGCCGTCACTGGAGATATGTCACCCGGCTAGCGTGGTTGCGAGAGTTACTTTAAGTGTGAACGGGCTAGGAGAGGTAAGCAAAACCTCTCCTAGTTTTTATTTGCTAGGGGTCTTGAGGATATATTCTTCGTAGGCTTCGGCTGTCCACGGCAGTGCGGGCTTGAAAAATGCCTCATAAATTGCGTCTGCATACACGCGAATTTCATATTGTGCGTCACTTGCCATGCGCAGCCGCAGGAACTGCATCAAGTTGTGCGCATCTACTTTTGCTACCCACGTATAATAAACACTGAATCCCGGTAGAAACAGCCGTGCCATTTCTTTAGAAACGCCTGCCTTCAGTGCCTCTTCATATGCAGCATATCCTTGGTTATACAAGCTGTTGAGTTTTTCAGTTAACGCCGTGTTCGTCGCTTCATCAACTTCGCCGTCACTCGCCTGCTTATTACTTGCAGCTTGTTTGCGCCATACATCTGGCACATAAAAGTCGTTTTCTTCAAAGGGCGTATATCGTCCTGATTGCGCGTTAAAATTCCACGTGCGATGCCGCACCCACTGCCACCATGTAACCAATGGCGCTCGCACACGAAACTTAAATTCCACCATTTCGAAGGGGCTGGTGTGGTGATTACGGAGCAAATAGAAAAGAAGTTTTTTGTCCTTCTCTGGCCCCTTGCTCTCACCCATAAAACTGACTCGCGCGGCATTCACAATGGCTAAGTCGCCGCTGATTCCTGCGCTGGGGTGGGGCATGAGATCCACAAGTTCGATCCAGCCCTTATCCAACACGTCAACACGTTTACCGATTAATTGATTATCCATATGCTCATCGTCTGTATAGATTTATTACGCGAAATAACTAAGCGCTAAACGTACTCGCTCTTCGACATTTTCGGGAGCGTTCTTGGGCAGCGATTGTATCGCAGTTTGGGCTTCCACAATGCTGTAGCCGAGTGCCACCAGCGTATCCAGAACATCACTGTTTACATCATCGAATGCTGTTGCCGGGATAGTATCTATGCTGAGTTTGAGCTTGTCTTTTAACTCAATAAGGATTTTCTGCGCTGACTTATTCCCGATTCCCGGCACGCGCGTCAGGATTTCTGCTCTATCTGCCACGACCGCATTCTTCAAACTGTCCAATGTCAACGTACTCATGATCGCGAGGCCGGTTTTTGGCCCGATGCCGCTAATGCTGATCAAAATGTCGTACACATCCCGTTCAGTTGTTGTCGCAAAACCGTACAGCGTGAGTGAATCCTCACGCACAATTAGGGTTGTGTGTAAGTAGGCTTCATTT
>JAPUDW010000203.1 GCA_027492915.1 Bacteroidota bacterium
GGGCGCTGCTCGTCCAGCAGGAGCTTGAGGTCGTGCGGACGGGCGCGGTTATAAACAAATTCCAAATGGCTACCGAACTCTTTAAAGAGCGCTTTGGTCGGTTCTTCGGGAATAGTCGCCCAGCGCCACTGCGTCGGGTAGTAATAGTAGTAGGTGACATAGGCGGCGGCGGTGGTGACGGAGATGCCGCGATAGTTGTAATCCCACAGGTTGACGCCGGCGTGGGTGGCGGCTTCGGCCATGCACACAAGCGCCGCGACCACCCAGAACTGGCGCTGAAAACTGGCTTCGTCCTCGCCTTCGACCGCAGCGGTGAGATAACCTTCGGGGCGCACCTGCTCGATGGTGTGGCGGAAAACATTACAACCCGCTTCGAAGCGATCTTCCGCGTCTAATACGATGCCGGAGATGAGCGTCAAAAAGCCTAACCAGACGTGATCGACAATGGTGCTGTTTTCCGGCGGGTGCTGCAATTGGTCGATGAAATGGGCGTAATTCGCTAACCATCCGTCAAGATGCGGGGCAAAGGCGGCGTGGTCACGCACGAGTTCCGCCGCGTGGGCGAGGGTGACGGCGGCGGCAAGCGCATCAAAGTAGGTGGTATAAGTGGCGAGGTCGAGGCCAAAGCCAGCCACTAGCGCATTGACGACCTGCTCGCCTGCGGCATGGTCATCGTTCAGCCGGTAGCGGAAAGCGTTCAAGATGAGGTCATCCGGCGCGTTGTTCAGATATGCCCACGCGGCCTGAAATGGTTCACGGGCGGCATGTTTGTGCGCGGCTTGAATGTGGTCAGATGTAAAGTAGAGGCCGGAGTGCTGGAAGTTTGGCATTTAATGCGTTCAACCTGTAATAGCGGCTTAGAAAGGCGCGGAAGCCTTGCCTCCGTGTGAAAAGTGTCTGAAATTGTGATGATTATAGCGCATTTATGCAACGGGATTTGATGTTCGGTGTATACTGATGTTGTGTGAGAATTTTGTAATATCGAAGTGGATATTGCCTTGACAGACCCGACTGAAAAGCCAACTTCACCCGGTTTAAGCCCGGTTCCTGACGAGAGCAGCCTTCGTTCACCTATCCGTCCGGTACACCCGAATGCGGAAGAACCCACGCGCCCCGGTGTATTGCCAGCACGCAGTGGTTTGATTGCCAAAGCGACGCAAATATCGACGGATAAGGCGATTGCGCAGGCTGAGAATGGTGAACCGGTGATGCCGGAAAACCCGCAGGCGGCGCTGGAACTGCTGCGGCGGAAGATGGAGATTGTGGCGAATGAGTTTGGCGAAGGCAAGATTAACCGCGCCCAGTTTAACGCCATGTATGGGCGCTACGGTGAACAGCGGACGATCATCGAGACTTTGCTGAAGCGCAACCCTGAAAATCCGGCGTGGAAGCAGGCGGCTGCACCGGGGCATACCTCATTCCTACGGCAGCATTTTGAAGCACGGCTGATTTATTACCTTGTCTACCAGCACAATTTTGCGACACCGTTGATGATGGGCGGCAAGCAGCAGCCGAACATGGATCAGGTTAGCGGGGTGTTGCAAGCGCTGTGGCAGATGAGCAAGCGGCCTAAGATCGGGTTGGCGCGCAAGGAGATGGGCAGCGGACAGTGGTTGGTGCTGGCGCTGGGCGAGTACGCGGTGACACTGGCGATGTTCATGCTGGAGCCATCAGTGGCACAGGCGACGTTAGTGCGCGATTTACATAATGACTTTGAGCGGGCGAATCGTCGCTCGTTGAGCAATGGTACGCGGTCATTGGATCGGTTTGTGTTCCCGCAGCGGGCGTTGGCGGAGAAAGACCTTGGTAGTTAGAAGTTGCAAGTTACAAGAGGCAAGTTAAAAGACTAGGATAGTTCTGGAAGTCTGAATGTGAGCAATTTTAAAAAATTAGCGGTTTGGGAAAAGGCACATCAACTCACTTTACATATTTATCAGGTGACCGCTAATTTCCCAAAAGAAGAATCATTTGGCCTTACAAATCAAGTTCGTCGTGCTTCAGTCTCGATAGCAGCCAATATTGCTGAAGGTGCCGGGCGAGGTGGTGGAAAGGAGATGATTCAGTTTTTGCGTATTGCGCAAGGCTCGGCACATGAAGTTGAGTACCACTTGCTATTGGCTCACGATTTAAATTTCTTTGACAGTCAGGTTCATTCCCAGCTTGAACAACAGATTATTGAGATTCAAAGAATGTTGGCAGGCTTAATGTCCACAATTTCTGCTAAAAACTGAATTGCCTTTACTTGTAACTTGATACTTGCAACTTGTCACTACAGCAACGGCTGGGGACGGGGGAGCGCGTCAAGCTGCTTGAGCGTGGTGGCGCAGATGACACCCGAAATGTTGAAGGCGAGGTTGCCTTTGTCGTCGATGGCGAGCGCACCCGGCGCGGCGTTGAATGGCGGCAAGTCGGCAATCAACTGCAACTGCGCGGCATCTTGCAGCAGGTCGAGGGCGTGGCGCTGGTGGGTGGGCTGAAGATCATCACCGGTATAAAAGCGGATCACCCCTGTTTCGGTATCGCTGGTAACAATGCGCTTGCCATCCGGTGAGCAGATCATACGCCCGATGAAGTAATGTACAGGCTGGCGCTTTTTGACCTTGCCGCTGGTATCAGTCAACACAATCTCATGCCCATCCGACACAAATATCGCCGAGCCGCCGTTGGCAATCGCCAGTGAGGGCTGTGCGTCATCATCAAGGTTGAGTTTGAGGTCGAAGCTGCCGACGCTGATGTGCTGTTGGAAGATATGCAGTTTGCCTTTTGCGTCCAGCGCGGCAATGGCACCGAGCAGACGGTCGAGGCCGAGCGCGACCAAATGATTTTTGGCCTTCAATTCGAGCTTGATCTCTTTGCTATCCAGCTCTAAAAGCAGTTCGTCACCGGTCATCCAGTACAGCCGGAGTTTGCCATCGTTGGTGGTGTAGAGTGTCATCTGGGCGGTACGGACGTAAGGCAGGAACGCGCCGTTGGGGGCGACGAGGCTGGCGATGAAATCGACCCATTTGTCGCTCTGGCGGCTGACGGCTTTGTGCAGATGTTCGCCGACTTCGACGCCGGAGTCGAGGTCGAAATAGGTGGCGCGGTCACGTTGAGTCCACGCGGCAAGGAGTGTTTGTTTACCGGGTAGGATGTGCAGGCTTTGGATGGCTTGGTTGGTCAGGTGTACACGCCACGGCATGATTACTCTTTACGCCAGTTGGGATATTTTGCTTGCGATAAGTTGGGATAAGTGTAGTGGAGAATGGGGCGCGGTGCAAGCGAGCTAACCAAACCTTAAAGGAATTGATGTGCTGTGGGGCTTATTGAGTTGTCGCCCCACAGCACATAGCGGATTATCCCGCTGGTAGTTGTAGTTCTTCGGCGACCTTCATCATTTCGGCCTGCGACAGCGGTTGGTTGGTCTGGCTGTCGTAGCTGCTCATCCAGAATAGATAGCCATCGGCTTCCCACGTCAGGATGCTGGTGGGCATGATTTGAAGATCGCCGTTCTCGTCCGGTGTCATGCCGGTATGGGAATTTTGTACCCACAATCCAGCAACGCCGCGCACAGTTACATCTTCAATCGGTACATCGCCCATCGGAAAGGGCTGAAGATCCGGCCTAGCGCGCGTCTGCATCACCTCCAGAACGGCGCAGCATCGTTCATAGGTCATATTCGTGGGTTGGAATGTGGCTGTGAACTGCCCATCGTTTGATCGATACCCTTCTAGCGAATAATCCTCAGGAAGATAGGTAGCAAGCAGCGGCGTGAAACCGGCTTTCTTGATGGCTTCTTGGAGCGGCAGATTATTCTGGTATACAGGCGGATTGGCCGGATCATGTGTCGGAGTTGCCATAAGATAGGCATCCACATAAGAAGGCGCATTGGTCAGTGTCAGCGTTTGCAGGCGCTTGATGACTTCCTGCGCTAGTGTACGCAGCGGCGGCACGGTGAAAATAACGGCTATGAGTACGACAATTGAAACGGTAATGGTCACTAAACGGCGCTGCCAGTGTGGCGAACGGGTTGAGGTGGACGCTTTGGCGCTCAATCGCGCATACAACGACTGCTTAATGCGGCTTTCGCGGCTGAAATCCGCAGTTGATAGATTTTGGGCAACTGCCAGTAAATCTACATGTTCCGATGCTGGGTTTGACAGCGTTTTGTTGTTCAAGTGTTCATCGAGCTGGTTGGAAAAATCCAATGCTTTCTGGGTGTCGTCCATTATAGTTCCTCCTTCATAAGCACACGTAATTGACGGATGGCGCGGTAAAGAATGACCGCGACATTTTGTTCCGTCAGACGGGTGATTTCGGATATCTGGCGGTTGGTGAACTGCGCCGCGAACTTGAGCGCGATCATGTCTTGTTCACGTTCAGTTAGGTTGGCTACCGCCGCTAAAAGCCGCTGCTGTTGGTCGTTTTGTGCAGCATGAACATCGGGCGGTGGATCGGTCGCGGCGTGGTTAAACAGACTGTCGAGCGAGAGCCAACGGCGGCGTTTTTGGGTGCGGAAGTGATCGTTGGTGATGTTCCGTGCGATACTGAACAGCCATGCGCCGAATGGGGCTTGTTCGGCCCGATAGCGCTGCATGTTCGCTAATGTCCGTTCAAAAATTTGGGAGGTCAGGTCGTCGGCGAGCTGCGCGTCACGCACTCGATAGCGAATGTAGTTGTAAACGCGGGGGAAGTAAAATTCGTAGATAGGCGCGAATGCGGCAGTATCCGATTGCGCTTGTTTGACCAGCAGTGATTCATTATCCGGCGCGGCGATTACAGATTGCATATTGATCCCTGTAAAGCGTGGTAGCGAACGTTACAGGTAAATACGTCGTAGACTGAACGGTATTACAAAATGACTCGTTTAGAGCGCATCGACCGCTTTGAGCCACGCTTGAGCGATGAGTGCCGCACCCGCTGGTGAGGTATGCACACCATCTGGCAGCCAATAGGCGGCTTCACGCTTTTGGGCGGCTTCGGCAAACAGGGTGTCGAGCGGGATATGGATGGTGTTGAACTCGCGGCTGAGTTTGCGCACGACTTCAATCTTGGGGTCAATATCCTCGCGCCAACTGCGCTGCTGTTCGTGAACGGGCAGCAGGAATGGCTCACACAGGATGATGGTGGGGTTGAGCTTCGAAATGGTGTTTTCGAGTAAGCGGCGGTAATTGACTTCAAAATCGGAAACGCTGGTCGGGTCGTTGCTGTCGTAACGCCGCCACATGTCGTTCACGCCAATCAGGATGGACAACACGGTAGGCTGAAGCGCGACACAATCGGCATCCCAACGGGCGAGTAAATCGACGACACGGTTGCCACTGATGCCGCGATTAAGAAACGTGACATGCTTTTGGGGGTAAGAGGCCGAGAACCATCCGGCGGTCAACAGGGGATAACCGGAGCCGAGGTCGTCGAGTTCGGTGCGGCTGCGACCGTGGTCGGTGATGCTGTCGCCCTGAAACAGGACACGGGCATTATCGGGGATGATGGTGGGCATAATCTAAATGTCCTATTCGGTGCCGGTAGATTCAATGGTGATTTGGCCGCGCGGGGCGGTGATGGCATACCGCAGTTTGATTTCCGCCGTGTCAAAAGTACGCGCTTCGAGAATATCACCGACGAGGTAATTAGAGTCGAGGGTGTCGAAGATCGGCTGTAGGCCGCTGCCACCGCGATTAAGCTCAAAACGTGCGCCAACCGTGGGCGGCACAAACACGTTGATGTCACCATCACGCACCACAAACGTGCCGATGGTTGCGTCGATACCGCCGCTGAGGGGTTGGTAAGCGGGGATAGTGACCAGCGCATCACCCTTCGCCAGATCGAGGTTCAGGCGTTCGAGCGCGAGGCCGCTCATATTCAGTGTCAAGATGCCTTCACCACCCCTAAAGTCGACATCAACAGCGACATCTGCGGGGAGTTCGAGCGTAAAGCGCCCGCGCCCCATCCGTTCCAACAGCGGAAATTGGTTGGGCTGCGTTTCGGCAATAGTCAGGTTGGCGGTGCTGTCGTCGTTTTCGACGTAGGTGGTGGTCAACAGGCTTTCACTGCTGCCTACGAATTCGCCGCTGATGATGCGAGCATCGAGCGAACGCACAATTTCGACATCGGTACTCAGGGTTTGTACACTCACGCGCAGCAGATTGATACCATTGGTTACGGGTTGGTTAATCGGCGCGGTGTAGTCCGTCCGCAAGCCCGTCGCGCGGCTGGAAAAAGCGGTGGTCGCCAAGCCGCCGACGAGCAGCCCGCCAACGACTAGCGCGATTAACCCGCCGAGGCGCACACGGTCACGCAGGAAAATGCCCAGCCCGAACAATACCAATACGACCGGCCATGACCGGTTGATGAGGTCAGCAATACCGGGCGGGATGACATCTAACGCCCCCAGCAGGAAGATTATCGCGGCGGCGAGGAGGACGAGGCCGAAAAAGAAGTTCGTGCGGCGGGGTACTCTCATGCGCGCACCTGCCGCAAGAAGAAGGCGATTGCCAGAATGACGAGTAAGATTGGCGCGTACAGGTTTTGGCCGGACGGGCCTTGCAAGTTGCCTGTGATCGAAGCCACCCAGCCGATCAGCATGAAGATGCTGAGCAGGATGACGAGCAGCAGCCGACCGGAACCGCCGCGTTGGCGCACGGCTGGCGACTCTTGTGGGATGATGAGCCACAGCAGCAGGTAAAGCAGCGCAAACGCGCCTACAGTCACCAGTGAGAGCAGCACAAAGAGGGCGCGAAACCACCATACATTAAGTGGAATGATGGCAGCTAACCCGCCGCAAACCCCGCCGAAGATACGATCTGTAAAGCTACGATACATTAATGAACAGTCATCCGTTGGTAGTTGCCGTGCGTACAAGGCAGGCGGCAATTCGCTTTTAGCACATCATAAAACTGAGTCACATCACTATAACCTCAGTGGGTAATTTGTGGCAAGTTATAGTTTCGCGTCCCGTGTAATCCGTTTCAGGTCGTGCAGCAATATGATCTGTGTAAAATAATTTCGTGTCGTGATAAAGTCCTTACCCGTTAGCGGGCAAGCTGCGTGAGAATGATTGTCAGGCTGCCGAATTGCAGTTCGTCGCCTTCGCGCAGACGGTAAGCCTGGTCGGCGGTGAGTGTCAGACCGTTGATACGGGTGCCGTTGGTGCTGTTGAGGTCGGTGATGTAGACCATGCCGTTTTGGTCATGGATGGCAGCATGGATGCGCGAGACACCGCTGTTTTCGCCGCCGTAGTGGGATAGTTCAAGCATCAGGTCATTGGCGGTTTCGGCATCATCTGCGCGGCCAACAAGGATACGAGCGTTGTGCGGAAAGCGCAGTGAACGGGTGGCGTTTGGTAAGATTTGCAGCGTGAGGCGCACGACGCGCGGGAATACGGTATGTTCCGTCCCATCGCGAATATCAGTGAGGGCATCAGCCGAAACTGCTGCCTGCGCTGCACTCTCTGGCTCTGGCACATGAATTGGCTCGTCTGATGGGCTATTGGTTAGCGGCTCAGTTTCAGGCAACATAGGCTTTCAGTTTCGCGTATAGATGCTAAACGCAATTGTGGCAGACGATAGAAAAATTGGCAACCAATGGTTATTACTCGTACAATCGGTGCAGTGTAAGGAGTTTGTTCATGCGACGATTGGCATGGGGTTTACTTTTTATTAGCCTGCTGCTGGCTTTGGGCAATGGTGCGGCGTTTGCCCGTGAAATCCGGCAGGGTGACCAATGTTTAGTTGGCCCGACCGAAATTATTGAAGGCAACCTGTTCGCGCTGTGCCGGACGCTGCAAATACAGGGTACCGTCAATGGTGATGTGCTGGGCGCGGCGACCGAGGCCAAGATCAGCGGTAAGATTTCTGGCGACGTTTACCTGTTCGCCGGACAGCTCGAAATTTCTGGCGAGGTGGGCGAGGATGTGCATTTCGCGGGGGCGGTGCTGCGGCTGACGCCATCCGCCACGCTAGGCAGCGAAACGTCTGACCTGATGAGTTTAAGCCTGAGTACCCAACTCGACGCGGCGACGCAAATACCCGGTAGCGTGACGGCGGCTGGCTACCAGTTGGTGCTGAACGGCGGGGTTGGCGGCGAAGTAAGCTTCTGGGGGTCGGCGCTGGAAATTGATGGCGAGGTGGGTAGCGATGTGGATGCGCAGGTGGGCGACCCGCAGTCAACCGGTGTTTCGCAGCTCCAAACGTTGATCGTACCATTCGGGTGGGATGTCGAACTGATAAACCCCGGCCTCGTGCTGGGCGAAAAAGGTGTTGTAAACGGCGATCTCAAATACTCGGCGGTGGCTGAAGGTGCCGTCAGTGGTAAGGTGGTGGGCGACACCTTCTTTAATAAAGTGGCGACGCAGCCTGACCTAGGTGAGATTATCCAGAACGAGAACCGTGATGGTGTGCGACTGCTGATCGGCGAAACCATCCATGAGTTTGCTATTTTGGCGCTGATTGGAGTCGTCGCCCTGTTAATCGTGCCGCGCCAGTTCCAGATGCCTATGCGCGCTTTGCAAAGCCGGACGCTGCCAAGTGCGGGTATGGGGCTGCTGGCCTTCATTGTTTCTTTCCCGATTACGATTGTGATGCTCATTTTAATCGTGCTGCTGCTGGTCGTGCCGTTAATTGTGCTGCAACTGGACAGCCTGTTTGTGTTCCTGTTCAGCGGGACGGTGTTGGGCGCGTGGGGCGGCGCGGCGAGCATCTTCTATTTCACGGCGATTTTTGTGAGCCGCGTGGTGGTGGCGCTGCTCATCGGGCGGGGTATTGTCCGCGCGGTAATTGGCGACGACGGCAGCCAGCGGGTCGCTTTCATTAGTCTCTTTGTGGGCATTTTGGTGATGTCCATCGTAGTGTCGCTGCCCGCGATTGGCATTATTTTCAGCGCGATCACCGCTTTCATGGGCTTGGGTTCTATTTTGATTGTGCTGAGTAACCAGATGCGCGCAGTACGCGAACAAGTGCCGGCTTCAGCGCTGCGGGTGAAGGCGATACCGGGTGTGCGGCGTACGGCTGCCCGCCCGTTAGCCCCGCCGATGCTCGAAGATGGTTATGGACCGGGGATGGATAACCTGCCGGAAGGCTTCGACTGGTGGGATGATTAGGGGAGTACGACCCCATCAAAAGTCAGGTAGGATGTTTCTACTGGCGCGATAATTGTTGAATTAGGATTACCAAGTATGCCGTAGAACATCCCAAATAGTTGATTAGAAAGCCCACCTGAAACGTAGGTGCTGCTGTTTATGAATTTGATGGCTACCCCATATTGTGCAAGTCGTTGTGTAGGCTGTTCCGGTTCGCCTACCCAGTATTCACCGGCTTCCCCTTGCGCGAAATAGAATCGGTGGCTGTCTGGTATCCACTGTGGCTGCCCATGGGTGCCAGCACTTCCCGTAATATAGACGAGAGAATTGCTTCCATCGCCGTCTGCCACCATCAGTTCATATTGATTGTCGTTGATACTGCCGACGTGGCGCATATACGTCAAATATTCGCCATCACTTGACCACTGCGGCAGGTTGAAAAATGAGGCTTGAAGCGTGCTGATCTGCTTTTTTGTACCATCCACGCCAAGCTGCCAGAGCGTAGTAAGGGCTGTATCATCGGCATACACAAGGTCTTTATCAGGGATGGCTGCTCTAAGGGATAGATTGTCGCTCATCCAATAAACGCGCGGGATAAAATCGACATTCGACGCGCTGCTGACAGCTTCATAAGCAAAGTGATTACGTTCCTCTAATGAACTGAGGTCGAGCATTCGAATTGTCCCCTCAGTTTTTTCGTAAGCACCGGGATTCACAATGGCGATGTAAGTGCCATCGGGACTCAACGTGAAAATACCGGCTTCGCCTAAAGAGGTTAGTTGTTTATAAGTAAGTGATGCCGCGTCAACCGACCATAAATCGAGTAAGCGTGTCGATGCTGTTGGGGATTGCAAGTACGTGCTGAAATACAATCGGTTATTTTTGCCCCATGACACATTATGAATATTCACCGATTCCGGTTCACTTTCGGCAAGGGCGCTGTTCGGTACGACTTCGACAGGTGTTGGGCTGTTAGGCGTAATCAGCCACACACTGCTTACCGGAATGGTTGTGAAAGCAATATACTGTCCGTCCGGCGAGAGGAATAGGTTCTGCACCTTACCGTTGGTATACTTAATCGACTCACCCGTTGCGGCTCGCCACACCCACACGTCACCATTTTCGACCCATGCCACGACCAAGTTAGGTATCTCTTGGGCATGAACAACGGTAGCGGCGAACAAACAGAGTATGAGTAGTCGTAAAATACGGTATGGCATAAGCTGTTAAAATAGCCAAAATTAGATTTGTTTTGAAAGACATTATAGTCTGAAAGTCGGTTTCTTGATGCGATTTCAAAATGAAGCAGAAGCAGTCACTTATATCTTCCGCTCAATGCGCAAGCTGCGCGGTCAAACCCGTAAATACGATGAACTGACCCGCGATGTTGGCCCGACTCGCCGTTTACTCATGGCGCACGATTTGCTGGCGACCCCGCGCGAGTATGCGGTGGTCACAGGCAGCAAGGGCAAAGGTTCGACGACCGTCATTACCTCCAAGCTGTTGCAACATCTAGGGCATACGGTTGGTACCATCACCAGCCCGCACCTCGTAAGCTGGCGCGAACGCATCCGTGTTGATGGTCGTATGATACCGGAGGCCGACTTCCTGCGCCTTTTGGACAGCTTCGCGCCGGAGATTGACGCGATTGAAGCGTCGCTAACCGGTGAGAAATATTTTAGCCCGCAGGGGATTTTTCTGGCGATTGCCCTCAGTTGGTTTACTGAAAATAATGTAAAGGCGGCGGTGCTGGAAGTTGGGCGCGGCGGGCGTTTTGACGATATTTCAGTCGTGCCGAATAAGCTGTCCCTGTTCACGCCGATCATGCTGGAACACGCGGATTACATCGGTCCGACTATTGAGCGCATCGCGTGGCACAAGGCTGGCATCATCAAGCCCTACAGCTATGCCTACAGTGTGTCGCAGTCGCTTGAAGTGCTGAATGTCCTAGAAACGGAAGCCACAACGGTTGGCGCGGAGTTTAATTGGATTGCCGAGCGTGATTTGGGGCTGTACATTGGCACGAACGACGACGGTATCCAGATCGATATGGGGCGTTACGGCGAGGTTACATTGTCATTGATGGGGCGCTACCAGATTCCTAATGCCACGCTGGCGGTGATCGCCGCAGGCAACATGCACGGGCGTTTGCGCGGGGTGCATCACGGTTCGGTGGAATATGTCGCGGCCATTCGTGCAGGTTTGTCGGATGTGACGTGGCCGGGGCGCTGCCAGAAGTTGCAAGATGCCCCCGCCGTTTATTTGGATGGGGCGATTAATGCCGAGTCGGCAGACCTGCTCATACAAAGTTTGGAAGGGCGGTTGAACACGCCGGTGGTTTCGATTATCGCTGTGCCCAATGACAAGGATTACAACGGGGTTTATGCTGCGCTGGGTAAAGTTAGCCAATCGGTTATCCTGACTGAGACTGACCGCAACCCGATTTTGCACTGGCTGCCGGAGGATGAAGCGTTGGCAGCAGCCCGCAGCCATAACAACAATGTGCGCTATGTCAAGTCGCTGGCGGATGCGGTGGAGCAGGCCAAAGCGCAGGTCGGCGCAACAGGAACAATTCTCATCGTCGGTACACAGTCAATTGTGGCCGATACGACCGCCCTTTGGGGAAAGTCATATGAGGTGATATAGTAGTTGGTAAAGTGGTGGGGTAAAGCCGCATATGGAAGATGAACATGGGCTGGACTGGTATCTCGTTTATCCTCACCGTAAAAATTTTGCAACAAAGGATCAATCGATGAGTGTGTTGCAGCGTGTCCGCGAAAACCGGATGCCGAAGGTTGGCGAAGTCCTTAAAATTTTTCAGAATGACCATATGCTGGCGCAGGGCTATGTGGTGAATGTTGACCGCCGCATGATTTCAATTGCAGGGCAGGGCATTATCGACCTCGACACCGATGAGGTGCGGCGTGGTTTGCATGATGGCAGCGTGCGGATTGAACGCGGTGCTTAAGCATTAAGATTTGTTGTTTATATGGTAGATAGTCTTAAGGTTTGTGGGTAGTGTTAAGAATACTCCTCTCCCGTGAGTTTTAGAACACACCATTTGGATAATCTGCTCATCTAAAACTGTCCCAATGTATTGACAAGCATCCCTATTTTCCATACAATTCTCTTTCTCGCAATTTCATTTTTCAATTTCGACCGTTCAATGCAGAAATGATGCGGTAGAAATGTTATAAGCCCCAACAGCAATCGTTTAACACAAGTTCCATAGTGGAACGTTTCGATTCTCAACGCCTTCATGAAGTGGTTTTGAATTTAAGGAGTGAACCATTGGACAGACTGAAGAATGTCAAGAATTACGCCCGCACGGCTGATGTGCAGGCGCTGCCATCGCTGATCGAGGTGCAACTCCAATCGTTCAAATGGTTCCAGGAAAATGGTTTGGCGGAACTGTTTGATGAAATCAGCCCGATTGAGAGCTTTAACCATAACCTTAAATTGTACTTGCCCGGAACCAGCCGCGAGTCGCAAGAACTCGGCCTGAAGTATTGGTTCTAGGAACCCAAGTACAGCCAAGAAGTCTGTCTTGAACGCGATATGTCCTACTCCGCGCCGCTTTATCTGCGCGTGGCGTTGGTCAACCGCGAAGCCGGTGATGAAGTGCTTATCTCGGACATCTTCATGGGTGACTTCCCTCTGATGACTGATAAGGGGACGTTCATCATCAACGGTACCGAGCGTGTTGTCGTTAGCCAGTTGATCCGTTCGCCCGGTGTCTACTTCGATGCGGACGAAGATCGTACAACCGGTCGTTTGCTTTCCAATTCCAAGCTCATTCCCGACCGTGGGGCATGGATGGAATTCGAGACCCGCAAGACCGATTACCTGACGATCAAGTTCAACCGCAAGCGCACCATTCCCGTCACGATTTTGCTGCGTGCTTTGGCTGCCGTATCCGATGGTATGCCCGAAGAATGGTCGCCGATTAAGACCGGCAGCGATGAAGAACTTATGTCGTTGTATGCGGCTGTTGATACCAATCCCGACCACCAATATCTGGCGGCGACGCTTAAGATGGAGCCGGTTTGGGAACTCAAGAAGGAACAGACTGTTGCTGAAGCGGCACTGCTGGAATTCTATCGTCGTATGCGCCCCGGCGACCCGCCCACGCTCGACAACGCGCGTGAATATCTGATTAGTCAATTGTTCGACCAGCGCCGTTACGACCTTGAGCGTGTCGGTCGTTACAAGCTGAACCAGCGCTTGGGTTTGGACAGCCAGATTCCGCGCCGTGTTCGTATCGTGACCAAGGCCGACATTGTGAAGTTGGTCGAACGCATGATCATGATTAACAATGGTCAGGCCGGTAAGGACGATATCGACCATCTGGGTAACCGCCGCGTCAAGACCGTCGGTGAACTCATCCAGAACAAGCTGCGTGTCGGTCTGCGCCGTACCGAACGTGTCGTCAAGGAACGTATGTCCATCCGCGAGTCGGACAACCTGTCGCCGGTAACACTGGTGAACATTCGTCCGGTCGTAGCGGCCATCCGTGAATTCTTCGG
>JAPUDW010000204.1 GCA_027492915.1 Bacteroidota bacterium
AAACTGTTCCCTAAGAGTCATTTGTTCGGCAACTCCCTGATGACCGATTGGGATTACGACACAATACGGCAGGTGGATGTCATTATGGGGGCGTTCATGCTGGTGCGGCGTGAACTCATCGCCAAAATCGGCATGATGGATGAGTCGTTTTTCATGTACTCGGAAGAAGTCGATTGGTGCTACCGCTTTAAAGAAGCCGGTTCTGCGGTTTACTTCTATCCTGATGTGACCTGTGTACACCTGTGGGGCGGCAGTAGTAAAACGGTGAAGGTTGAAAGTTTGCTGCGCTTGTATCGGGCGCGTGTGCAGTTCTTCCGCAAGCATTACGGGCGTGTATCAGCCTTTTTGTACAAGATCATCTTGTGTTTTAACGCGCTGGTACGGGTTGGGCCGGGTGCAGTTTATTACCTAACACGGGGAAATCCCGCTTCAAAGCAGAAGCATTTTGCCTTCCGCCAACTCCTGAAAGCGATACCAGGATTTTAGGACTTGCGTGGAAAATAGATTTTCGATTACACTAACTTCTATGATATTTATCACAGGTCATAACGCACTGCATTTTGTTCGCAAGGCATCCAACAAGGGCGCACCTTAGTTAAACGCGCCTATTGACCGTGTAAGATTTCACAGAAATTTGTAATACCGACGGCCACAGGGCGCACCTGTGGCCGTTTTGATTCTCGTCGATTGTCAACAGCAATCAGTCAACCACAGGTGAGTGGCCTGACCCTGCTAACTTGACTGTAGACTGTTGACTAAAGACTGAGGACTAATGACATGCACATTATCAACATCGACCACCTTATTATCAACCATGCCGGGCGTGAAATCTTCCGCGACTTGAGTTGGGCGATCAGCGACCGTGAACGAACGGGGCTGGTCGGGCCAAACGGCGCTGGGAAATCCAGCCTGATGAAGGCGCTGGCAGGTGTATACCAACCGGACGGCGGCACCATCAACGCACTGCGAGGGGTGCGGGTCGGTTACTTGCCACAAGAGATCGAACTCAAAGCAGGGCGAACGCTGTGGGAAGAATCACGTACACCACCCCCCGAACTCGCGGCGGTTGAGGCGGAACTCACACGTATCGAAACCTCGCTGGGTGATCCGGCGGTGTACGGTGACGAGGGCAAGCTAACGCGCACTCTGGCACGGCAGGAGAAAGCGCTCGCCGAGTTCGAGAAGTTGGGCGGCAACCGTCATGAGGCACGGGTGAAAGAACTGCTGATGCGGCTAGGTTTCACCACTGCCGATTATGGCCTACCGACCGAATCCCTGAGCGGTGGGCAGAAGAAACTAGCGCGGCTGGTGCAGTTGGCAATCGAGCAGCCGGATGTGTTGTTACTCGATGAGCCGGATAACCACCTTGACTTGGAAGCCAAGCGCCACCTCGAAGGCTTTATACGCGATTACGATGGCGCGGTCATCATTGTGTCGCATGACCGCTACCTGTTAGACGAGGTGGTGACCCAAATCGCCGAACTCGAAAATGGTCAGCTAACCCTATATGTCGGTAACTACAGCCAGTACGCGACCGAGGTCGAATTGCGCCGACTGCGTCAACAACAGATGTACGTAGCCCAACAAAAGAAGATCACCCAGATCGAGGCCAACATCAAAGAATGGCTGGAAAAGGCCAAGGCGGACTTGAACGAACGGTATGCACGGCAGGCACACAGCCGTCAGAAGATGCTCGACCGGATGGAAGCCAATGGTGAGGTGATCGAGCGGGTGGTTGACCGCAAAAAGATGGAGTTGCAGATTGAAGGTTCACGCGGGAGCAACCGTGCGCTCGAACTGGCGAACCTGACGATGGGCTTTGGCGATGACCTACTGTTCCTCGGTTTGAATATGCAGTTGTGGCATGGCGAACGGGTTGGGCTGATTGGTCCGAACGGTGCGGGAAAGTCGGTGTTGTTCAAACTCATCTTGGGTGAGTTTGAGCCGCTGGATGGGCAGGTGAAAGTGGGGCCGAGTAATAAAATTGGCTACTACTCGCAGGAACACCAGACGCTGACCAACTTCTTGCACCGCTCCCCTTTGGAACTGGTGCGGGATGTGAAGCCCATGCACGAGGGCGAGGCAGTCGCGTTCTTGCTCAAATTCCTGTTTAAGTACGACCAACTACGCCTGCCGATTAGTGGGTTTAGCGGCGGTGAACGCAGCCGTTTGCAGTTTGCGTGCCTCATTCTCCAGAAGCCAAACTTACTTCTGCTCGATGAGCCGACCAACAACCTTGACATCTACGCGGTGGAGGTGCTTGAAAGTGCTTTGGAGGATTTCGAAGGCGCGATTTTGACGATTTCGCACGACCGTTATTTCCTTGATCGTGTAGTTGACCGTGTGGTCGAACTGAATGACGGCAGCCTGCGCGGGTATCCGGGTGGCTATACCGACTATTTAAAAGCCAACGGGCGCATCAAACAAAATTAAACTGCATACACGCGGAGAAAACAGAGGGATTAGAACATGTTACGCAAGCATATGCATGAGGAAAACCGACAGTCGTGGAACGTGGCAACGGATGCCCACAACAGCCATAAGGTCGATCAGGCGGCCTTTTTTCGCGCGGGGGGCAGCACTTTGTATCCTGATGAGCTTGATCTGTTGGGCGACATCAACGGCAAGTCGTTGGTACACCTCCAATGTAATTCTGGTCAGGACACGCTCAGCCTTGCGCGGCTGGGCGCGACGGTGACGGGTGTGGACATCAGCGACAGTGCGATTGATTTTGCACAGAAGTTGAGCGCGGATTCGGGTATCCCCGCCACGTTTGTGCGCAGTGATGTCTACGATTGGTTTGAACAGGCGGCACAGAAGAGCGAGCGCTACGACATTGCCTTTTCCTCTTATGGCGCGGTGATCTGGCTAACGGATTTGATGACATGGGGTAAACACATCGCCAACATCTTGAAACCCAGTGGCAAGTTTGTGGTCATCGACTTTCACCCTTATGCGATGATCCACGGTTGGGATTGGAAGTTGGAGCAGTCATATTTTGGTGGTGCGGAAGGGCTTCACTTTGAGAATGGCGTGGGCGATTATGTGGCGATGTCCAAGGATGCGCTTACCCCGTCCGGCTATTTGGAAGGCGTGAAGGATTTTGTGAATCCGCACCCCGGCCATGAGTTCAATTGGAGTATGAGTGAGATTATCACGGCGCTGGCGCAGGCTGATTTGACCTTAAAAGTGTTCAAAGAGTATCCGTACTTTAATGGTGCCAAATTGTTCGGTGAAATGAAGGATGGCGAAGACAATCGCTTTTACCCACCGGATGGAATGCCTTCGATCCCCTTGATGTACGGGTTGGTGGTCGAGAAGGAATTGCGCGGCGGCGGAATGCGTATGGGCACCAATCGGAACTTTCATTGGCAGTTGTGTGAGTAATTTCAAAATAGGCTGAGTTGCCTTTGCGGGATCATGCGCTTCCCTCTATGCTAGACCATAATAACGGTGGTGCAGGGAGGCAGGGCAAGATGGACAATAATAATTGGCTGGTGTTGGGGGCGTTGTGCTGTGTTATACCGACGCTGGTGCTGATCGTGGCATCGGCGTGGGTGATTCGTTACGGGCAGCGCTACCTGACACCGGAAACTGAAGATTTACATCGCAGTTTTGAACAGCTTAAAGCCCAAAACCCGACTGCCACGCCTGAGCAGTTGGTCAATAAGATTATCCGGCGGCAGGCGATCCGCAGCGGGATTATCGGGGCGATCACCAGCGTGGGTGGCCTACCGTTCTTACCCTTTGGTATGACTATTGATCTATATGCCAGTGCGCGTATCCAAAACGCGACTTTACACTTCATTGCGTGGGCGCTCAACCCGCAGGGCGCGACCGCGACCACGCCTATCCTCAGCCTTTCCCAAACGCTCAAGCTGGGCGATGGTGGGCAGTTGGATGAGATGCTGAGTAACCAGACCCAGCAATGGGGCTTAGGATTATCTCGACGATTAGTGACGATGATTACGGAGAAAGCATTCGCCAAGCTGATTCCCGGCCTCGGTCTCGTGATTGGTTTTATAGTCAATTATGCGATTACGACGGGTATCAGCCGGTTAGCGTTACACTGGTATACACGGCGTTTAAAGGGGCAAGCAGCCCCAATTCTCTCCTAGAAACGGCTAGAACGCTGGCTGAACGGTGGGCAAGCGTAAACCGACCACGCGAGACTCGATATATGATGAACGGGCTATCGAGTTCACTAAAAGGTAGGTTTCAAGATGACACGCTTGCTCGTCCTTTCGGATATTCATAGTAATTTACCCGCGCTGGAAGCTGTGCTCAATGATGCGGCGCAGTTCAATGCGGATTACATGGTGGTGGCTGGAGACATTATTAACTGGGGGCCATTTTCAAGCCAAGTGATGGAAGCGCTCTCGTGTGTACCCTGTTCTATCATTCGCGGGAACAACGAGCTTTACCTGACGGATTGGAACACGCCCCGCGCACCCAAATCATGGGCGCATTTTACACTGCCACCTTATACGATGGCGCAATTGGGCAAGAAGTGGATGAACACCATTTCGGCATGGCCGGACGTACTCACCCTGCGTTTTCGCGATGCACCGAGCATTCAAGTGGTGCATGGCAGCCCACGCAGCGCCTTCGAGCCAATACTACCCACCAACACCGATGCGGAAATTGAGGCGATGTTAGCCGGTGTAGAGGCGACTACGTTGATCGCGGCGCATTCCCATTTAGCGCTGGATCGGCAGGTTGGGCGCTGGCATGTGTTGAATGGTGGTACAGTCGGTAATCCGTTGGATGGTGATATGTCGGCCTCCTACATGATATTGGACGGCGATGGTGACGGCTGGCGAGCGACCCACCATCGGGTGGCTTTTGATGTGCAGCGTGTGTTGGATGAGTTCGAGCGTACCCGATTTGCGGAACAGTGCGGCGTGGTCGGGCATCTGGTGGTGCAGGAATACCGTTCCGCGCGTTTGGAAGTGCTTCCGTTTTTGGAATGGTGGCGGGCGAACTGCCCCGACGAACCTCACCACATGGGTTTGTTAGAAGCCTTTCAGCAGGTCAATAAGCGTGATTACATGCCGTTGGCGTATCAGGTGGGCATGTAATAAATAAAGGGAGAAAAAGGGAATGATCTTTGACCATTCCCTACTTGTCATAAACCGTATCGCCTCAGGCGGGGGCAGGGGCGGCATCATGATCGGGCAGAATGTCCTCGGCGTTGCGGATGGCTGGTATGCGATAGGCGATGACGCAGATGACCATGATGACCAGCCCACAAATAATCATGATGAGCGCCATACCTGCCCCCGGCCCGACACCTACCAGCCAAGCGAACGCTCCCGTCAGGTTGCCCCCTTCGCGCAGGGCAGGTTCAAACAAACGGTCAGCCAATGGGCCAGCTAATAAGATGCCCACCGGCCCGACGATTTGGGCGATCATGCGGCGGGCGGAAAAGACACGCCCCTGTAAATCCGCCGGAACTTTGGCTTGCCAGATGGCTTGATTGGAAGCGTTGATATAAACGATAACGACAGACGAGGCGAAGGCTACCACCAACCAAAACGGCAGACTGCGCCCAGCGCCCAGTAATGTGTACCCGAATAAACTGCCGAAGAACCAACCCCAAATGATTCCGTTGGTGCGGCGCTTTAGGCCACCGGTGCGTACCAGAATTAGCCCGCCGAGGACAGCGCCCGCGCCAAACGCACCCTGCACAAAGCTCAAGATTTGCTCATCGTTACCCGTGCGCGACAAAATCATGGGCGCAAGGAGCGTTCCGGCGATGCTGGCAAGCAGGTTACTGAAGAAAAAGAGCATTTGCAAGCCGAGCAGACTGGGACGTTTGAGGATATAGCGGAAGCCAAAAATGGAGTCGCGCCAGATATTATTTTTGGCTTCCCCTTCGGCGCTGACTTTGGGCTGTGGAATGCTGACCACCAGAATGCCACCAACGGCGGCGAGGAACGTGATAATGTCGATGGTCATGATGCCGTTTAGGCCAATTCTATTGAGTAGTAAGCCCGCCAGCGGAATTGCGAGAATACCGGAAACCGATTCCGTCAGGCTGAGGATGCCGTTGGCGCGTGTGTATTGTTCTTTGGGGATCATGGTGGAGATGGCGGCGGAAAAAGCCGGCCACTGGAAGGATTTGAACGCAGCGGTTACTGCGCCAGCGACATACAAGTGCCATATTTCGAGCTGACCACTGTTATAGAGCAGGAAGATGGCGATGGTGGCGAGACCAGCGGCGACATCTGAGATAATCATGACCAGTTTGCGATTCCAACGATCAACTAATGCGCCAGCGATGGGGCCGAGCAAGACTTCGGGCGCGAAGTTGAAAAAGCCGACTAAAGCCATGGTAGTCGCGGGGTCGGCAGTCGGTTGGATTTCGGTGACGAATGTCCACGTCCAAATCGTCAGGCCGAACTGCGTCATGGTTGTACCAAAGATCGAGACGAACTGGCCGAGCGCGACCAGATAAAAGGCTTGCATTCCACTCAACCAACTGCCCATAAATATCCCCCTATACCCTGATTTATATCAATAAACTCTAATTGTGTTTTGCACCCTTTCGGGACTGAATTGACCCATTATGACTATGACGGGCGATTATATTCAAGCCTGAGCTGTGGGTCAATTTTAGATACGTGAATTGGCGAGAAATTGTTCAAAACGATGGCAATTTGGCGAAAATTATGTGCAAAACGGCGGCTGGCTCGGTCAGAAGTGTGGCAATTTTGGCAAAAGGTGTGCCGCCCCGCAAGGGGACTATAGCCGCCAAAATTGGCATACCGGAGAGAAACGAAAAGCCAGAAATTGAACCGCCAAGTCGCCATCCCATGGGAGGCTGCGCACAGAACGCCAAGAATTTTTCGGATTGAAGGCGGAGCGATCAGAGAATAGAAGCTGTTTGCAGCAAAAATCTGGCAAAACGGCGGCTGGCTCGGTGGGAAATGCTGCAAAATATCGAAAGGACTGCCGCTGCAACGGTTGCTGCAAAATCGTTGGCTTAGCTGAGACTTTCCGGTTATTTCCCCGCATTTTGCGGAATATCTTTACCGCCGACCGGAATATTTTCGATGCGTTCGCCAAAACCCGCGATGATGGGGCGTGCTTTCGCAATCAATGCCTGTGTGCTGGCTAAGGCGAGCGAGGCCTGATGATCTTCTTGACTGCGCCATACTTCAGTAACCCAGATGCCGTTGGGGTCGGCGGGGTCGGTGGCAACGACGTACAGATAACAACCTTCGAGGTCGGTCATGCTGTCGGCGCCTTCCAATAAGTAACTGATGAATGTGTCACGCTGCCCTTCTTGGGCGATCATTTTTCCAGTTAAGCCGTACATAGCTGCTCTCTTTGTGTCAAGTGGTTCGTGTTCCGTGTCTATTTGGGTTTGGTGAAATTGACCGGATGTTCTTCAAGTTTGTAAAATAATATTACTTTAGTGTAGAACAAAAGGGCTAGTCGTGTCAACAGCAGTTGGTTGGAATATACAAACCTACGCGCCACTCATCCAAAGCTGACGAATTCTGAACAGCTTCTAAACATTTCTACGGTATTGTTTCATCATGTAATGGCAGTATGACCTTTCAAAATGCAGATGAACTGCTGCGGATAAATCGTAAGGATGTAAAGATGAGAATGAAAACGATCAAAATTTTGCTTATTGGTACCATGATGACGCTGCTCAGTGCAACCGCTATACAGGCGCAAGACGGGGGTAACATAATTACCTTCAATGGCGATTCGATCTCGGTTAGTGGCACGGGCGCGACGGTGAATGGTAATGTCGTCACGATTACGTCTGCGGGAAGCTATATCGTGAGCGGAACGCTTGCTGATGGACAGCTTGCAGTCGACAGTGAGGATGACGGTGGTGTTACGATCATCCTGAACGGCGTGAATATCAGCAGCTCGACCAGTGCGGGTATTAACATCATCAACGCCGAAAGTGCCGAGCTAATCTTGATGGATGATACCCAGAACACCATCACCGATGCGGCGATTTACGTTTACGCGAATGCGGAAGATGACGAACCGAACGCGGCGGTCTTTAGTGATGACGACCTGACGATTTCCGGCAACGGTTCGCTCACCGTTACCGCGAACTACAATGACGGTATCGCCAGCAAGGACAGCTTGACGATTGTCAGCGGGACGTACAATGTGACTGCTGCGGATGATGGTATTCGCGGTAAGAATGATCTGCATATCGTCGGTGGTACCTTTACGGTGACGGCGGGAGGGGACGGTTTCAAGGCGGATAATGAGGACGACCCCGCACTTGGCACGATCAATATTGACGGTGGTACGGTACAAATTACCGCAGGTGGTGACGCGATACAGGCCGAGACAACACTGACGATTAACGAAGGCAGTTTTACGCTGGTTTCAGGCGGTGGCAGCAGTGCGGCGATTAGCGATGATCTTTCGGCGAAGGGCATCAAATCCAGCGGAAGTATCGAGATTAACGGGGGGACGTTTACCGTCGACTCGGCAGATGACACTGTTCATACCAATGGCACCATTGTCATCAACGGTGGAACATTCACACTGGCGACCGGTGATGATGCTATTCATGCCGATGTGAGTATCGAAATTAATGGCGGCACGATTGACATTACTCGCTCGTATGAGGGCATTGAAGCTGTCACAATCACCTTCAACGGTGGTGATATTCGTTTAGTATCCAGCGATGACGGCATCAACGCTGCTGGTGACACGGGCGGTTATTATATCACCTTCAATGGCGGTTACATCTTGGTTAATGCCGCTGGAGATGGACTCGACTCGAACGGGTCGATTGAGATGAACGGCGGTACAGTCATCGTTCAAGGGCCGACTGAAAACTTTAACGGCGCGTTGGATTATGACGGCAGCTTCTCGATTACTGGCGGCACATTGGTGGCCGCTGGCAGCGCCGGAATGCCACAGTCACCGGGAATGTCATCCAGCCAGAACTCGCTGCTGATTATCTTCACCGAGGTGCAGCAGGCAGGATCGCTGATTAATATCCAGAACAGCGCGGGTGAAAGCATTCTGACGTTTGCACCCAGCAAAGCCTACCAATCGTTTGCCTTTTCGTCGCCGCAACTGGTGACGGGCGAGACTTACCGCGTGTTCATTGGCGGCATCTCGGACGGTACAGCGACCGATGGCGTATATACGAACGGCACTTATGCGGCAGGTACAGAGTACACCAGCTTCACTGTGACGAATGTGGTGACGCAAATTGGTGAAAGCCGCCGCCGACCACGATAGTCTAAAACCGTAAACTAATAAAAATCCTTATCCAAGTGATAGGGTTTTTTTATTCCTATGCGTTGACAGGGGTTGCCATCGCTGCGATGGCACTCTTTTCTGCTCGCCATAGGGTTAGCCAAATCAAAAATATACTGAGTAGTAAGGCTATACACACCGCTATGACCCAATCACCGGAAGTTGGGCCGATAGATACCGTAAGGTTTTGCTTTCGTGGCCTGTAGCTGCCATAGAGGGGAGATGACACCACCATGAGGCCGCTGTCCAGTAAGGCGAGACCTGCATATAGGAATTCAAACGAACTCAGATACTTAATACTCCACGCCGGATAGTAAAAGAGTCGCTGATGGATCGCGTAAATAACCGGCGCTGTGACAAGGAGTGTGAGAAAAATCTGGTTGGTAAACCCGCGTACAATCGCGGCAGCGCTACTGCGGCTGCTCACAGACCCCAAAACCCCACACGCGGCGGTTATCGCCAAATTGGCGAGTGTGAAAATGGTGCCGAACACTGCGCAGAGGACAAGCGTTAGCACATTCGGGTACAGCAGTGCGACAAAGTTAAGCACGGTACATTTATAGGTGTAACTGCCAATAGCTACCCCTAAAACTATCGCCACGCCTGTACGCAACAGACTCAAAAGCAGGTAGCGCCGGAATTGCAATTGAATGATTGCCCACCATTTGCCGCGCACAATCTGGCGTGCATTGATGCCGGTGAGTACGAGTAGATCCCACGTTAAGCCTTCTTTTTCCCGACTGATGCTGTTGGCTGCAAGAATCATGGTGTGAAACATCAAGTAGATGTGATAACCCGCTGCGACGATAATCAACAGCGCCATTAAGGGGGCATACTGTTCGATCAAAACCGCAGGATTGGTGTCGGTGTAGGATGTGACGAACGCCATACCAAAGACGATGAGGCTAATGGCGACTACTAACCACTTCGTGACGGTACGCAGCCAATGGCGAGGCGCTTGATACATCCCTTGTTGGTAGGTGCGTTCCGCGTGGGTGATTGGATTTTGTGCGAACGTTAATCGAAAAAGGAATGAGTTCATGAGGATATTACCGTTAACTGCTTATTTTGGACTGATACACAGGGGTTGCCATCGCTGCGATGGCACTCTTTTCTGCTCGCCAGAGTGTAAACCAGATGAGCAGGCCGTAGAGCAGCATCGAGATGAGCGCAGCGACCAGCCATTCCAACGACAAGGGGATGCGTGGCGAGCCGATGTTTTGTGCGTAGTAGGCGTAAAAATAATCGACATAAATCGCGGTAGTGGTGAGTGTCAGGCCATTATCAATGATTGAGCCTGCACCGGTGATAATGAGGGTGTAAAACGACGACAAACCCGACATGCCGTAGGAAAAGATGCGCGAGAGTAGATAGACAATGCCGATGGAGGTGATGAGTGACAGCAATATTTGATTGCCGAAGCCGCGTGCAATTGCTATCGCGCTGCGTTGGCTGGCGGCTGAGGCCATTACCCCACAGGCGGCACTAAAGGCGAGGTTCGCCAGCGTAAATGCCATAATGACGACTGCGGCAAAGATGAGGCTGGCAGGGTGTGGCAGCAGGATGCGTTGGTCGTAGGCGCTGTAGCCGCGATATAACGACGAACTGACGCCGATGGCTAATCCGGCAGTCGCGCCGATGCGCAGCACGCCGAGCAGGAGGTACTGGGGGAGCTGATGCTGCACCGCCGCCCACCATTTGCCGCGCACGATCTGGCGGGCGTCAATGCCGGTGAGGACGAGCATATCCCACGTTTGTGCTTCTTTCTCGCGGCTGATGCTGTTGGCGGTCAGGCTGATGGTTTGGAACATCAATGAGATGTGGTACATGAATGTGAGTACGGTCAGCAGGTTGGGCAGTGGATTGAGCTTTTCGATAATCGGGCTGGGGTCGCGCAGCAGAATTGAAGCGATGAGCAAGCCGCCAAAGAGGATGAGCGCGATGGTTATCATCAGCCATTTGATGGTGCGGTTAAGCCAACGTCGCCACGGTCGAGGCTGCCTGGCGGAACGCTGCTGGTAGGTGCGCTCGGCGCGACTGACGGGGTTATTGGTGAAAAAAGATGAAGGGCGTAGAGATGAGGTCATGGGTTACCTATGGTGATTTCATGACGGATAAGGACTTATCAAACGGGGTTGCCAGTTTCTCAAATGACATTCTTTTCCGCACGCCAGAGTGCGAACCATATGATGGGTATATAGGCAGTCATCGCTAGTATTTGGTGGATTATTAATTTCACCGATATTGGGTTTATCTGCTGTAGAGTATTTTGCTTGAAGTTATCATAGGCAATTGGTCCGATGGAAAAAATGCCTGCCATCATACCGTTATCGCCGAGCGAAGCTAGAATGGTATAAATTAGTGTCGTATCCGATCTTGGTTCAACAATACGCCCTATTAACCAGCCAATAGCAAATGCAGGTAGCACTGAAATGGCAATCTGGTTACGAACGCCTCTCAAAATTCTACTGAAATCATCTTTCCCTGTTCCTGAAACGATCACCCCACAGGCAGCACTCAAACCTAAACCGATAATTGTAAAGCCTACTCCAATTAAGCAGACTATGAATATATTTAATGCATGTAACAGTCGAAATTGTTGATCGTAGTAGTTTGATGTAGGGTAAAAAACTGAGATAATGCCAAGCGATGCTCCAATGGTTCCACCGGCGCGCAAAAAACCCAATAATAAGTAATAAGGTAGCTGGCGTTGGATCGTTTTTCGCCAAGCGTCGCGCACGATTTTATGTACCTCAGCCTTCGTCAAATACTTATGCCGATCAAATTCGTCACTAACGATATTTGATCCAAGACAAATGGTCTGACAAATCAAATAAAAGTGATAGATGCTGTTAAAAAGGATAAATATTAGGAATAAAGGTTCAAGTGTATCTGAAATGGGCGTGGGATCTGGTAACACGAATGATGCTAGAAAAAAGCCACCAAACATAACTAGTGAAAGGATAACTAACACACTCATGAAGATTATTTTCGGCCAAGACAGCCCACTGCGAAATAAGGTTTTCGAGAGTGTCTGATGAAGTAGGGTCATTCGTATAGATTACCTTGTGTTTGAAATCCTATACTAATTTTGAATCGCTAGTTGGTTGGCATTGGATATGCGACGTTTATTTAAACGCCACGTAGACCAATATAACGGCGTACATTTCTCTATTAGGGTATCATAATTAGACTTCAGTATACGCGAAAGGAAGTCTAATGCAGGCGACACTCCCTACTACTACCGAAGAATTTATGAACTGGTCGTGGTCGCAGATCGAACCCTTTTATGATGAACTACTGGCGCGACCGCTGAGCGCCGAGACGATAGCAACATGGCTGGCGGATTGGACGCTGCTGGTACGCCTTATCAGTGAGACGAGCCAGCGTTTGGAAATCGCCACCACGGTGAATACCGCAGATGAAGAAGCCGTCAAGCGTTTACAAAACTTCCTCGTAAATATTGGCGAGCCGACCGCTAGAGCCGAAAATAAGCTGCAAGAGAAACTGCTGGCAAGCGGTTTGGAGCCGGTTGGCTTTGAAATCGCGCTGCGGAATATGCGCTCCGAAGCGGCGATTTTCCGCGAGGCGAACGTGCCGCTGTTTACGCAGGAACGCGAACTGAGTATCGAGTACAACAAGATTATCGGTGCGCAAACGGTGCATTGGGAAGGCGAAGAACTGACCATCACACAGGTCAAGCTCAAGATGCAAACGGATGACCGCAGCGTGCGCGAAGCCGTGTGGAAGGCGATTGCCGCGCGGCGCTTGGCTGACCGTCCTGCCCTCAATACGCTTTGGACGAAGTTCCTGCCGCTGCGCCTCAAAATGGCGGAAAACGCCAACTTCGCCAGCTATCGTGACTTGCGCTGGAAACAGTTCAAGCGCTTTGACTATACGCCCGATGACAGCCTGCGCTTTCATGAGGCGATTGCGACGGTTGCGGTGCCAGCCGCCACCCGCATCTATGAACGGCAGCGGCAAAAGTTGGGTGTGGATTCCCTGCGCCCGTGGGATGTTGACCGCGACGATGTATACCCACCGTCACGCCCAGCGCTGCAACCCTTCAAGACGGTTGAAGAATTGGTGAGCAAAGTTGACGCAATTTTGCATAAGGTTGACCCTGAATTGGGTGATTACTTCACCATCATGCGGAAGGAAAAGCTGCTCGACCTCGACAACCGCAAGGGGAAAGCACCGGGCGGGTATCAAGCCGGGCTGGTACAAGT
>JAPUDW010000205.1 GCA_027492915.1 Bacteroidota bacterium
ATGAACATGACTTGTTTACGGGTGTTAAATTGGACTAAGACATGTCAGAAACGGCAGCCGAATCGCGCATTGACCGCCTGATGGATGCAATTGAACTGGTCAAATCTGACCATCGCCGTGAAGCTATTCATATTCTGCGCGAACTCATTCGGGAAGATAACGACTTTGAAGATGCGTGGTTATGGATGAGCGTTGCGGTGGATTCACTTGACCAGAGTTCGATCTGCTTGGACAACGTTTTGCGCGTCAACCCCGGCAACTTTAATGCGGCCAGCGCCTTGCACCGCATTCGTACCCCTGAAATGGAAATGGAAAAACGGCGCGGGCGCATCCGCATGATTCGTGATCTCTCGTTTACAGGCATGTGGCTGTTGGTCGTCACACTGCTTTATACGATGCTGTTCACCTTCATGAGCGCAGCGGCGTAGGTAGTGGGGCGTAGTGCATCGCGACGATCTCTTGACCTTTAGGCGTTTGTATCCAACCGATAAAATCGCGGTAGGTGTTGGCTGGCTCGCTCACACCCACGATAAATAAATTGGAACGCAGTGGATACGTGTTGTTATAAACTGTGTCGGGTGACGGCAGAACGCCATCAATTGCTACCGCTTGCACACTGGAATCAAGGTAACTCATGGATACATACCCGATGCTGTTAGGTATTCCGGCTACGCTGCTAATAACCGCCGCGCTGGAAGGGGCGATTTGTGCTGATTTGGTCGTCATCCGTTCGCCCAGCAACAGTTTTTCGAACTCGGTGCGTGTGCTGCTGCCGTCCTCACGGCTGATGACCGTTAGCGGTAGTTCTAAACCACCGATGTCGCTCCATCGCCCCACATGCCCCTGATAGATACTCCGTAATTGTTCGCTGCTGAGGCTTTCAATTGGGTTTTGGGGATTCGTGATGACAGCGATGCCGTCCTGACCAATCGGCCATGCCAGCAGGTTATCATCATCTGGCAGGTGGCTTGCCAGCAGGTAGCCATCCTTGTTTTGTTGGAGCTGTTCCATCATCGTTTGGAAGTTGCCCGTCGTGGTTTCAAAACTCACATTAGGGTGGGTTTCACTGTAATGGCTTGTCAGGTCATTCAATAGGGGGATGGTGGCGGTTGTGGCATACAGACGCAGCGTGACCGCGCCGTGGGTTGGCGTGGAAGCAGGCGCGACAGGCGTACTACAGCTTACCAGCGCGAATGTGACCATGACGAGGGTGTGCTTTGGCCGCCACATACTGTCATCTTACCTTGACTGTGTTCCGGTAACGCTCCAAAAATCCATCCGCATAAGCTTTCAAATCGCCGCTTATTATGGCTTCACGCATGGCTTCCATATGACGAATCAGGAAGCGGATGTTATGGATACTCAGTAAATACGCGCCTAAGATTTCGTCGGTTCTTACGAGGTGACGAATATAAGCACGGGTAAAATTTTGACAGCAGTAGCAATCACATTCATGGTCGACTGGCGCAGGATCTGTTGTATGGACTGCGTTGCGCATATTCACACGCCCATTAGGGGTGAATGCTGCCCCATGTCGCGCTAACCGCGTTGGGATTACACAGTCAAAAATATCAACGCCCCGCATAATACCGTTCGCTAAGTCATCCGGTTCACCTACGCCCATCAAGTAGCGTGGCTTGTTGGATGGCAGCAGCGGCTCAGTAAAATCTAGTGCAGTGTACATCTCCTGCTTCGTTTCGCCCACTGCCAATCCGCCAATCGCGTAACCGGGGAAGTTCATCTCACCAAGTTCCGAAGCAGATTTTGTTCGTAAATCCTCAAAGATGCCACCCTGCACGATACCGAATAATGCTTGCTTCGTATCGTCGGGGTGTGCCGTGCGGCAGCGCCGTGCCCATGCGGTTGTTCGCTCAACTGCGCGCTCGACTACTGTCCGGTCGGTCGGGGTCGGGCATTGGTCGAAGGCCATGATGATGTCTGCGCCCAAATTTTGCTGGATTTCCATCGAGCGTTCGGGCGTTAGGCGGTGCTTGCTGCCGTCAAGGTGGCTCCGAAAGGTTACGCCATCATCATCAATCTTGTTGATTTCAGCCAGGCTAAAAACTTGAAACCCGCCCGAATCCGTCAGCATCGGCCCCGACCACTGCATGAATTGGTGCAGCCCACCCATGTCGCGCACCAACTCGGATGAAGGTCGTAGATGCAGATGATAGGTGTTGGCTAATACCAGCGATGCTTTCAGTTCATGTAAGTCGCGTGGAGGCACAGCTTTTACCGTGGCTTGGGTACCCACAGGCGCAAAGACTGGTGTTGGAATATCGCCATGCGGAGTATGCAGAATCCCAGCACGGGCGCGTCCTTGCGTCTTAATTATTTCAAATTCAAATGACATTTAAGTGTGTTTCCTTTAAAGACCATGCTATTATAACATATGAGCCTAAAGTGAAATTCTTTCCCGGTCAGGATACTGATTTTGATAAGTCTCTACGACATCCTAGAATCCTCAAACGGTCAGTTGTTTGGTGAACCGGCAGCTCACCTTTTCACAGATTTTTGCTTTGACCCACGCCATGCCGCCGAATCGCAAATCTTTGTCGCCCTTAAAACCGAACGTGGTGATACACACCAATTCATGCGGGAAGCGGTTGATCGTGGCGCGACGGGCATTCTTTGCACCCACCCGCCCGACTTCGATACCGAAGAACTCTCGGTCATTTTGGTGCGTGATACTGAAGCCGCACTTATGAACTGGACGCGCTACATTCTGCATAAGTTGGGCGCACAGGTCGTGTGTGTCTCCGGTACAGCCGGTAAATCGTTGGCGGTGGAAGCTATCAGCCGTGTGCTTTCGACCCAATACAAAGTGCTGCACAGCGTCGATATGGATTTGCCCGGTCGCCTTGCATTACCGGCAACCCTTGCACACTTGACGCCGGATCATCAATTTGTCGTGTTGGAACTGGATGTTATCCGACCGGGGATGATGAGCGAAATTGTTCAGGTGGTACAGCCTGATGTTGTTGTGTTACCCAACTTGGGTACAGCCGTTGGCGATAGTTTTGCCAGTCTCGACGAGATTATAGCCGAGAATCGTTTGCTGTTGGATCGGCTTTCGCCAACCAGTTTGGCTGTCCTTAATGTCGATGATGAATCGTCCAATCTGCTGCGTGAGTCTACCCGTGCGCGTTTATTGACATTTGGTGTCGAAAGTTTTGGTGCGGATGTTATCGCCTATAACGTCCTCAGTGGTGTTGATAAAACGGGATTTGATTTGCGTTATGGAACTGAACGCCATGTGGGACGTTGGATACCGTGGTTAGGTCGGCACCAAATTGGTGTCGCTTTGGCTGGATTGTGCGTTGGCCTCCATTACGATGTCTCGCTTGATGATGGTTTGCGTGCCTTGATTGACCTTCCGTATCTACCCGGTCGCATGAACCCTCTATCCGGCCTCCAAAATAGTCTCATTGTTGATGATACTCATGCCGCCACTCCCCAGTCGATGATTGCCGCGTTGGATTGGGTGGAAGCTGCCAGTCCACAGTTTTCGCCGGATGGTAACCAGCGTGTCATCTTTGTGATGGGTGATATGGATCACTTAGGCAGTCAGGTCGGACATTCCAACCGGATGATCGGGCAGCGTGCGGCTCAGGTTGCTGACATCCTGATTACCGAAGGGACAGAAGCCGCTTTAGCCGGACGCGCTGCGCTCGATAGCAGTATGAACCCCCGTAACGTCACCATGACCTATAGTATTCAAGATGCGGTGCAGGCCATCCGTGAACGCTATATCATCAATCAAAATGATATTGTCTTGGTGACCGGTGGTAAAACGGCTCGCATGGAATTGGTCGTCAATGCCCTATTACAAAATGAAGCCGATCAGGGCTTGCTCACACGGCAGGATGCCATTAGTGAAACTGCTGTGCTGGCTCAACCATCACAGTTGAATTGGGTGTCACTCGATCTTGATGCGCTAGCCACGAATGTACGCGGTATGAAGCGCACGGTTGGCGATTCCGTTACCTTAATGGCGGTCGTCAAGGCAGATGCTTACGGACACGGTGCGGTTGCAGTTGCCCGTACAGCGCTGCTCAATGGGGCGGAATATCTTGCCGTGAGTTCGGTCAATGAAGCGTTGCAACTGCGCGAGGCAGGGTTAGATGCACCGATTTTGGTGCTGAACTACACCCCCCTTAGCGCTATCCGTCAGGCCATCCGTCAGCGCCTCACCATCACCGTTTATGACCTCGATATGGCGCGTGCCTTTGACCGTGCCGCCCGCGAATTGGGCGAGCGCTTGTTGGTGCATGTCAAGATGGATACCGGCATGGGGCGTTTGGGTGTTATGCCCAAAGATGCCATGAATTTATTCCGCCACATCCTCAACCTCAAGTCGCTGGATGTCGAAGGCGTCTATACGCACTTCTCGTCGGCGGATGAAGAACCGCAGTACACCGCACTCCAACTCAAAACATTTAAGGACTTGCTCAAGCCGCTGCGTGCCTCTGGTTTCAGCTTTCGCTACACCCATGCTGCGAATTCAGCCGCTACGTTGGCCTCTAACGAGAATCATTTCAATATGGTGCGGGTTGGCTTGGCGATCTACGGTCTGACTCCATCACCAACTGTTCCGCTGCCGTCCGAGTTTCGCCCCGTTTTGTCGTGGCGCACAGTGGTCGCTCAGGTCAAAACTCTACCGCCGAATCATCCGGTCGGCTATGGTCGTACCTATTACACCAATGGCGAGGAACGCATCGCCATCTTGCCTGTGGGCTATGCTGATGGCTTCCGCCGCGCCCCGACTACATGGCGCGAGGTGCTGGTGCATGGGCAGCGTGCATCCGTTATCGGTCGTGTGAGTATGGAAAAAACTGCCATCAACGTCACTGATATTCCCGGAGTCAGCGTGGGTGATGAGGTCGTATTGTTGGGTAGGCAGGGCAGCGAAAATATCACCGCCGAAGAAATTGCCCACCAACTCGGCACCATTAACTACGAAGTGGTCACGACCATCTTACCGCGCATCCCGCGCCATTAATTTTACGCACCTAGCCGCTGGCTGATGTCCTCGCTGACCACATTAACCGTCGTTCCATAGGCATAGCTGGCGACCAATCGCCCCTCACGGTCAATCAAGAAAGGGTTTGGTGTGTGCGAGACTGAGTATTCGGTTTCGGTCTCACTGCCTTCGATTGGCAGCAGCACAAACTCCAAATTGTAATCATTCTTGATCTGCTCAAACACATCTACATCACCCACCAACCCCTTAATCGCCGGATCAAATCGCGTCATATAATCGGCAATGACGCTTGGCGTATCGCGCTGCGGGTCAACGCTGATGAACAGCATCTCAACATCATTCGCCTTTTCGCCCAACTTCTCGCGTACCTGCTTGAACTGGAACATCGTAATCGGGCAGATGTCTTCGCAGTTCGTGAAGCCGAAGAACATCAGCACCATCTTTCCGCGGAAGTCACTCAAGCTTACCGGTGTATTCGTATCGTCCACCAGCGTGAAGTCCTGTACCGTGCGCGGTGGGGTGAGCGCCTGCACACCCGTGTAATCCTGTGACAGGTCAACGGTCGGCGTTCCAAAATTACGCGGTCGGTTGGTGAGCGCATACAGCACGACAAATGTCGAAATGATGCCTACTAACAGGGTGCCGAGCAGCACAAGGCGGTTATTAGCGGGTGAAGATTGTGGTGCAGAGTTGTCGGACATCGGGGTAAAAGACCTCTCAAACAGGAATGCTTATTTTAGCGTGTATTTTAACGCGACCTTATGAATGGAAACTGAGAAATGACTTGGTTTTCAAATTTCAATTCCATGTTATACTCTCCCGCGTCGATTGTGAAGATTGGAGCAAATCACGATGCGTAATTTTCAGTTTCTAGATGTCGTCGTGCTGGAAAACAATGGCGCGTCGATTCAGTTTACCACCGAAGAACACGAAGCCTCCCGCCCCATTGTCACCTTTCAGCGTGAAGGTGGCTATGTCGCATTTTCTGCCAGCTATGGCCCCTTTGAAATTGCCATCCGCCCCCGCTTTCAGGAACTTGCGCGCGTCCTCGGACGTTTGCAGCCAGTCGAAGGTTTGCAAACTACCCGTCAGGTCGGCACGGGTCAGTCTTATCTTGCTGTCGGCCTCAAGCCCGATGGCAGCTTACTCCTGCGCCCTACCATTGTCGGTGATGCCACTGGTCACCTCGGCTTCAATCTGACCCTCAGCAGCGGCGCTCGTGAAGCGTTGTTTGCTTGGCTGCCTGCTGGTGAATCGGGTGATATGGTTTAATAGGATCGGTTGCATATCAGCCGTGGCTCTTGTACAATATTTCTCATGAATTAAATACCAGCCTGTGAAGAGAGTTCCTGTGTAAATAGGAACACCGAAGGGGCAAGTTTCCGGGTGATGCTAGCTCGGCGGCGAAACTCTCAGGTTCAAGGATTCGCGGGTTGATCTCTCTGGAAGTAGACTGACAGAGCGTACAGCACATATGGCTGTACGCTTTTTTTGTTCATAATTGATGGAGACTATAAAATGCCTACCCTGAAAACCCCTGCCGATTTGCGATATACCAAGAATGATGAATGGCTGAAAATTGAAGGCGATACCGCTACTATTGGCATCAGCGACTTCGCGCAAGACGCGCTGAACGACATCGTATACGTTGAGTTCCCAGATGTTGGCGCTGCCCTCAAGCAGGGCGCGACCTTCGGCGTAGTTGAGTCGGTCAAAGCCGCATCCGATATTTTTATGCCGGTGGGTGGCACCGTGACTGAAGTCAACAAGTCGTTGGAAGATACCCCCGAAACCATCAACACCGATCCCTATGGTAACGGTTGGCTGATCAAAATTAAGCTGTCTGATGCTGCCGAATCCGACTCGCTGATGGACTCCGCTGCTTACCTTGAATATTGTGCCAGTCGTTAACCACTCAACTTGACCTAGTTATTGTTCGGTCTGAATAGACTTGATAGGAAGACTATGAGTTATACACCGCATACCGACCTCGAACGGCAGCAAATGTTGTCTGCCATCGGCGTGACGACCATCGAAGACCTCTTCGAAGCCGTTCCGTCCAGCCACCGGTTCCCGAAGCTCGACCTCCCTAAACCGATGAGCGAAATGGAAGTGTCTGCCGAGCTTTCCGCCCTCGCGGATGCCAACGAACACGCTGGGGACTTCGCGCTGTTTCGCGGGGCAGGGGCATATCATCACTTCATTCCCTCCGCCATTGGGCATCTGGTGCTGCGTGGCGAATTCTTAACCGCCTATACGCCGTATCAACCGGAAGTGAGTCAGGGTACGCTTCAGGCCATTTATGAATATCAGAGCATGATGTGTGCGCTCACCGGCATGGATGCGGCCAACGCCAGCCATTACGACGGCGCGACCAGTTTGGCGGAAGCGGTGACGGTAGCGCTCGAAGTCGGGCGGCACAAACGTAACAAGATCATCCTCAGTCCTGCCATTAACCCCCAATATCGTGCTGTGGTTCGCACCTATCATCAGGGCAATAACATCAAGATTATGGGCGACAGCGGACGTGCCGATATTCCTGATCTCATCGAAATGCTGGACGAAAATACAGCGATGATTGCCATCTCCTACCCCAATTTCTTCGGTCAAATTGATGATCTCGTCCACCTCGCCGAAAAAGTGCATCAAGCCGGTGCGCTGCTGGTGATGGTGGTTAACCCTACCGCCCTTGGTTTGCTCAAGTCCCCCGGCGAACTCGGTGCCGATATTGTCGTCGGTGAAGGTCAGCCGTTGGGTATTCCAGTTAGCTTCGGCGGCCCGTACCTCGGTTTCTTCGCGGTTCGTACCGAATATGTGCGCAAAATTGCTGGGCGTATCATTGGCGAAACGGTTGACAAAGAAGGCCGCCGTGCCTACGTCATGACCCTGCGCCCCCGCGAGCAGGACATTCGCCGCGAAAAAGCCTCCAGCAACATCTGTACCAATCAAGGGTTAATGTCCCTGACCGCCTGCATCTATATGTCGCTCATGGGCAAATATGGGATGCGCAAGGTGGCTGAACTTTGCTACCAAAAAGCGCATTATGCCGCCAAGCAAATTGACGACTTGAAAGGTTTCGTGGTGGATATGGGCAAACCCTTCCTCCACGAGTTTGTGGTCAAGTGCCCGCAGTCTGTCGCCGCTATCAACGATAAACTTATCGAAAAAGGCATCGTCGGCGGTTACGATTTGGGTTTGGATTACCCGCACCTGAAAGATCACATGCTGATCTGCGTGACCGAGATGAATAGTAAAGACGAAATTGACGCGCTGGTTGAAGGCTTAAAGGAAGCGACACAATGACCGAACCTCTTATTTACGACCTCGGTTCAGCCGGACGGCGCGGCGTATTGCTTCCTGATTGCGATGTGCCGGAATCGCCGCTGCCCACCGACCTCATGCGTGATGATCTCGACTTCCCCGAAGTCAGCGAATTGCAAGTGGTGCGGCATTTCACCCGCCTCAGCAACCTGAACTTCTCGATTGATAAAGGCTTCTATCCGCTGGGTTCTTGCACCATGAAGTACAACCCCAAGCTGAACGAAGATATGGCCCGCCTCCCCGGTTTTGCCGCTCATCACCCGCTTTCGGATAGCGAAGGTTCGCAGGGTGCGCTCGCTTTGATGTACAACTTGCAAAAGTGGCTTGGGGAAATCAGCGGCTTCAAGGGTGTAAGCTTGACCCCCGCTGCCGGTGCGCAGGGTGAACTTGCAGGCATCCTCATGATCCGCAAATATCATGTAGATCGTGGCGATACCAAACGTACCAAGATTCTTATTCCCAACAGCGCCCACGGTACCAATCCTGCTACCGTCACGATGGCTGGTTATACCGCCGTCGAGCTGCCCGCTGATGAAAAGGGTGATGTTGATCTCGCCGCGCTGCGTGCCGCCTGTGATGACACCATAGCCGGTATGATGATTACTGTGCCTAATACACTCGGTTTGTTCGAAAGCAAAATCCTCGATGTCATCAAAGCGGTGCATGACTGCGGCGGTTTGATGTACATGGACGGTGCGAATATGAACGCGCTGCTCGGTGCGGTCAAACCCGGCGAGTTGGGCTTCGATGTCATGCACTACAACTTGCACAAAACCTTCTCAACCCCCCACGGTGGCGGCGGCCCCGGCAGCGGTCCTGTCGGTGTGGGCGAAAAGCTTCTGCCGTTCCTCCCCGGCCCGATTGTCGGTATTGTTGAAGAAGCCGCCAGCGAGGATGACTCGCCGCTGTATGGTTGGGTCACACCGGAAAAGTCCATCGGTCGTATGAAGGCGTTCCACGGTAACTTTGGTATGCATGTCCGTGCTTACACCTACATTCGCATTCACGGCGATCAAGGCATCAAAGACATCACTCGCCACGCCGTACTGAACGCTAACTACATCCGCGTTAAACTGCGTGATACCTATCACGTCCCCTATGACCGGATTAACGCCCATGAGTTCGTGCTGGAAGGGCATTTTGAAGGTGTTGATAGTGTTCATGCGCTTGATATATCCAAGCGTTTGATCGACTACGGTATTCACCCACCGACCAATTACTTTCCGCTGCTCGTGTCGGAAGCGCTCATGATTGAGCCAACCGAAACCGAGGACAAAGCCACGCTTGATGAATTCATCGATATCATGAAGAAGATCGCGGTTGAGGCCAAGGAAAACCCCGAATTGCTGACTGGCGCACCCCACAACGCGCCTGTCTCGCGGCTGGATGAAGTCCGTGCCGCCAAGCAGCTAGTCCTCTGCTGCCGCCCCATCCCCGACTGGGCGGATGAAATTAAACCGTCCAAGCAAGACACCGTACAGTAAGCCGTAGAAATCAAAAGGGCGCTCATCAGCGCCCTTATCTTTTCTCCCATCGGCATAATCCCCAAATAGGCATTACAATGGGCGTGTGAAATGGTCAGCGTAAGAGTTGGATTCTATGGTCGATACTGCCGCCACACGTAAGCGCAAAATCTTCATCAGTTACCGCCGCGCCGATAACCCTGACTTTGTGGAACGCATACGTGATTGGTTCGCGTGGAAGTACGGGCGTGACAGCGTATTCATGGATTTCGACACCATTCCGCCCTTCACCCCCTTTGCCGACTTCATCCGCGACAAAGTGCGCGAGTGTGACCTCTTGGTTGCCATCATCGGTAACGATTGGGTCAAAGTATTGCAGGAACGCATCAAACATGCCGACGATGAGGATTATGTGCGGACGGAAATTCGCCTTGCCCTCGAACTCAAAAAACCGATTGCGCCCATCTGTATTAAGAAGGCTCCCATCCCCAGCAGCCGCGACCTCCCACCTGATCTGCGCCCGATGCTCGATTACAACAGCGCCCATCTCGACTCTGGTCGGCATTTTCTCGATAACATAGAAATGATCTTGAGCGCCGTTGAACATCAGCTTGAACGCTTGGATGCGTGGAAAGTGATGGCGATGGTACAAACTGTCCAGTTCGACGTGATGAAGGCTATCCAACATTATCAGGATGCCGCCGACCATGCCCAATGGGGTGCCGCGCTGGATTGGCTAGGCCGTATTCGCGAGTCCGGTTTTGCCCCCGACTGGTATCCGCTGGATGATTACGAACATGAGGCGCATCAAGCCTTACGTCTACAATCCGCCGCCGAAAAATATCACTTCATTCGCGCGATGGCAGAACGTGCGCTGCGTAAACCGATGGAACGCAGTCGGGTCTGGCTTGCGCTCGAATCCTTTTGGCAAACCTACCCCGGCTTCGACCCTGATAATCTCGCGGTCGAGTTTCGTCCGGTATCCGAACTTGATGATGATATGGAGGATTACGAAACCCTCGTGTTTACACCAATTGACGACCCACGCAGTGGCGGCTATCAATCGGATGAAGAGTGGCAGCCAACCCTTGATCTTGATGTACTTGATGAGTTGAACGGTGTCGATGAGATGGCTGCCGATGACCTCTTTGACCCCGAACAACTTGCTCACATGCCGTCGCACTTCACCACCGACACCCGGACGATCACCTTGAGCGAGGCCGAGCAGTCCGGTATTCTCGATCTCGAATCTTAACGCGGAGTACTGCTGGCGCTCGGCTGCACGGTCGCAGTTGATGATGAGCGCAGCGTCAGTGTGGGTGTTGGCGTGCTGTTCGTGACCTCAACCGTCTTAAACCCTCGCAGCATGGGCAGCAGCACTCCGTTCAAGAACGCTTCTTCTTTACCCGCGCCGGCATGGGCAAATATGCTGATGTACAAGTCCTCGCGCACCTTGACCAATGCCACCCATCCGCTGATGGCTATGCCGTAAACTGGTTTATCCCCCGCCCGTGCATAGGCAGTCGGGAAAGGGGCATCGTAGAGCGTGGTCACGCCATAGGTGTACGCTCCGTAATTATCATTGAAGATTGCTTCAATGCTGTCGTTTGCGTTCCTTACGGTGATAAAACCCTCATCGTCGAACCGCATGTAAATGTTTGTCGGGCGCGCGAAGTCGCCGTTGGCAAAGTCGCCAAATACGTCCGAACTCTCAATCGGCATGATCCCGCCTGCTGTCTGGGTCACCACCGAAATCCATCCCGCTGGATACACCAGCTCCAGCCCTAGCCCCTGTATCGTCGTCGTTGTAAAACTTGATGGCGTGGCAAAAAACACGGTTGGCGCGAGGCTTGGTGTTAGACTCGGCGCAGGTGTAACCACCGTCGTGTAATTATCAATCGACCGCACCAATGGCAGCATCACTGACTGGTTGTAAGCCTGTATCTCGTCCGGCGGCGCTTGAACCACCGCCACGGCAAATCGGTTTTCACTCAGCACCGTCGCATAGATATAGCGTATGACTCCCAGATCAGATCGCTGTCGTGTTGTCGTAGCCGTTGGTTTTTTCGCCCCCGGCACCGCGTCGAGGTTGGTTACGCGGTCACGCCCCATGAATGAGATCAGAGCTTCTTCCGCCGTTTTCGACTGCTGCATTTCCAGTATGCCAAGATCCTCCGCGCTGCCTAACGCAATTTGAATATAGGGTGCGCCCGTGATACCGGTCTCTGGATCACTAAAATCCAGTTTGCTGTAATTCTCGGTGACGAAGATGTTGTTAATCTGCACGACTTTTGTGTCCCAGCCTTTAGGGTAACGAAACACAATGTTCAGCCCTTCATTCGTGTAGGTGGCAAACTCGACCTGCGCCGCCACAATCGAGGTTGGCGCTGGTGTGTCGCTCGGCTGTGGGGTAGGGCTAACCGTCGGCGTGATCGTCGGTGTCGCCGTTTCAGTTGGTCTTGCTGCTTCTGTTTGCGTAGCTGCTGCGGCCAGCGCGGTTGCGGTTGTTGCCTGTTGTTGCGATTGTATCTGTGAATAACCGATCAACCCCAACACCACTAACGCCACGACGATGACTGCTCCTGAAATCACTGCGCGGTTCTTTGACTGTCCGGGTGCTGTTGTCGCCGCTGGCAATCCGAGTGTCGTCTTTTCAAATCCCGTTGTCGGTCTACTTGCGGCTGTGGGAACAGCAATCCGCTCGGTCGGCGAGCCAGGTTCGGGGTCATTCACTTGAGCAGATGCCGCAGTTGGTAGCCCCTGTTTGGTATCGGTCACCCCGCCGCTGGCTTCGTCCAGTGCAGCCGCCAACGCCCCCGCCGACGGGTAGCGGTCTTCCGGCTTTTTCGCCATCGCTTTTAAGATGATCGCTTGTACAGCGTTCGGAATATCCGGTGTCAGGTCATCCAGCGGGGGTTCTTCGTTCAGGTGTTGGTACATCACCACGAATGGCGTATCCCCGCCAAACGGTGTTTTGCCTGTGATCGCTTCGTAAAGGATGACACCCAGCGCGTAAATATCAGCTTGTTTATCCGCCGCCTTACCCGTCCATAATTCGGGTGCCATATACGCGGGCGTTCCCATAATTGTGCCGGTTTGCGTCATCTTGGAGGTGTCATTCAGCAGCCGCGCGATGCCGAAGTCCGTCAGGTAAGCATTCTCTGCCGTATCGAGCAGCACATTATCCGACTTGAGGTCACGGTGAACAATCCCCTTGTCATGCGCGTAATCCAGCGCACCCGCCACCTGTTTCAAGATACGTGCCGCCGTTGCCAGCCGGAGTGCGCCCGTTTTCTGGATGAGCGTGTTAAGGCTCCCGCCTTCGAGCAGTTCCATCACCAGATACGCAATGCCATCCTGCTGCCCATAGTCGAAGACCTTCAAGATATGCAAATGGCTCAACGAGGCAATCGTCCGCGCCTCACGCGCAAAGCGTTCAGTGAAAGCCATATCCTCGGTCAGATCAGTACGGATAACCTTAATCGCCACATCACGGTCAATCGACGTTTGCCGTGCGCGGTACACACTCGCCATTCCACCGGAACCCAGTTTGGAAAGGATTTCGTACTGTCCCAAACGCTTGCCAATCAACGAATCCATATCTCATCCCTATATCAAGTTGCCAAACCATATCATATGCGAAAAAACAGGCTTACTCTATTATCACTTTGGCGGATTCACCGTAATCACACTCGCTGT
>JAPUDW010000206.1 GCA_027492915.1 Bacteroidota bacterium
CAATCGGTAGTTTTTAGTTTCAAGTGACAAGTTTCAAGTTTCCAGAGAAAAGCAAATAATTTGCAGCAAAAAAGCGAGTGAGTTGCCGCTGCAATGTTTGCTGCAAAACAGTTATCAGTCAACAGTTTTCAGTTGACAGTTAAGGCCAAGACAACATTGTGCCCAGTCCTTTCAATAGCATAATCGAATTGGCTGCGTTGTGGGTGACCATTTGGAAGAACATTTGGTAGCTTTTAAGGGGTGTTGGCGCTAACCCTTTTGAGGGAGTGGGAATGTTAAGCGGGTTGGGCGATGGTTAGAAAATGGTTTGTGGCACAAACGAAAAGTAAACCTGAGTAGTAATAAGTTACAAGTGGAAAGTTTCAAGTTTAATGCAAAGGCGAGGAAAGACAAAAGGAGCACACATAGGCGCTCTCACTACAGTGACGAGTTTGGGTGATGGGAATGGCGTGATTAAAAGTGATGACTAGAGGTTGTTGAGGCGGAGGCGAACGAGGAGATCGTTGAGGGCAGGACGGGCAGTGGGCACTTCTGGCAATTGACTGTCGTTAAAGGCGGATTCTAGCAGCGCAGTTAGGCGCAGATACTCAGATTCATAGAGAGAAACATCATCATCGGGCAGCGTGGATTGTTCTGCGCCGGATAATTTACGCGCTATGAGATCAGGAATATAGGGCAGTTTATAGATCTCATTTAGGTTGACAAGATTGGATTCAACCTCACCCGTTTTCATAAGGTGAATACCTGTGAGCAGAACACGAAATACATAGAGAAGCGGTTTGACACGGTGCGGGTTTTCTTTGCTAAACAAGCGCCATTCGGTTTTGACGAAGCCAAAGTAATGATGAACATGATGACGCGTGATACAGGCAGGAACGAGCGCGCGCAGTTCTTCAAACTCCGGCGTGGCGTGAACAACCAAGGGCGAACAGATTTGCTCTAATACATAGCCATTGCGCTTGAGCAAAAGGTTGAAGTATTTCGCGAGGTCGTGCGTTACAAGGTCGATTTCTAGACCATTGACCACATCCGAAAAGTCCACCGTTTCGAGCGATTCGTTTAAGCTGACAATTTCACGCACGGGAAGAATATGCGATCCACGTAAATCATAGTCGGAGTCCGGTGAGGGAAAGCCATAGAGGTGTGCGCCGCTGATGGTGGTAAAAAGCAGCGGATATGGTTGGGTGGTGACAACATCATACAAACGCTGATCGAAGGTCATAAAGCACTCCGGCGGGCATAGACTAAAAAGGTGTTTGCGCGTTCATAATCGGGACGATCCGGCAGTTTGGTGACTTCAAAAGCAGCATCAAAGTCTTTATGCAATTGAATGCGCCATGCATTGACTTCTGCCCACGGAAGCTGACCATGACGGATGGCTAGGAGTTGGTCACGATGGGCTTCGACACGCACAGGAATATAGCCTTCATGCAGGGCGATGATGCCAGACAACAGCAACCGGATCAGATGCATGGCATGTTTCCATTTGATTGTGCCATGATTTTGCAGGTGATGTTCCAAGCGTTTGAACTGCGACATGACGTAGCCGTTGTAGGTCTGGTAGATCATTTTGGAGAGAAAGATTTCACGCAGGGCGACAAGCTCCGCAGCGAGGGGAGTTTGATAATCGACCAGTGGCGTATAGAGACATTCAAGAATGTTCGGGTTGGCTTTGAGCGCCAAAAGAATAAACTTTTGCAGTTCCCAATAGCATTCCTGCCGCTCGTCATTCTCTAGCTGTTCCGGTACACCGTAGAGCGACCAATGCAAATCGGCAGGCGGCAGATAGATGCCGCGCAGGTCGGTATCCGATTGATCGTTATCCAAGCCATAGGCGCGTGAACCGGTAATGCAGCGATAAATCACCCGTTGATAGAGATCATTTTCATCGACAGTATTGGCTGATTCGAGCGGATTTTGAAACTGCTTGCGCGGGATAAAATCACGGCGCGGCAGCATGAGATCGGTTTCATCCATGAAGCGAACACGGTAGGCATGGGTGTTATCAACGGGTGAGCGCACGATGATGCCGACAACACCTTTGGCAAACAGCACTTCACCCGCGTTGTTTTTTACATCGACATTACAGACAACCTGCGTACCAATAGGAACAATAAAGCTCGGATTATGACCCATATCAACCGCGTTTCCCTACTTGCAGCACATAGCCGAGGCGGAGAGCGGCGGCTTCGAGCAAAGCGGAAGCATCGCGCAGGGCTTCGGCGAGGGGCATGGGGCGCGGCATGATGGGTAGGACGGCTTGCATCCCGGCTTCATGCAGCAGTTGATCGGTGGTGTTCAGGCTGCCGACGAGGGCGATGGTGGGTACACCGTGTTCACGAGCGCGGCGGGCTACGCCGATTGGCCCTTTGCCAGACACGGTTTGCGAATCCATCTGCCCCTCACCCGTGATGACCAGATCAGCCGTAGCAAGATGCGAGTCGAAGCCGTTAGTATCGAGCAGCTGGTCAACACCGGAGGCGATGCGACCACCGAGAAAGGCGAGTAAGCCAGCGGCCAATGCACCCGCCGCGCCGCCACCTTCACGATTAACGACATCCACACCGATCTGGTCACGAACGAGCGTGCAGAAGTGGCGAATGTTTTCCTCTAAGACTTTGACCTGTTCGGGTGACGCGCCTTTCTGCGGGCCGAAAACAGCCGCCGCACCGTCATCACCAACGGCGGGATTGGTAACATCGGAGGCAATGATGAGTTCGACCGTGCGCCAACGAGGATCGAGGATCGATGTATCAACGGTGGCTAAAGCGCTGAGGCCACCTCCACCGAAGGGAACCGGCTGACCGGATGAGTCGAGCAAGCGGACACCGAGCGCTTGCAACGCCCCGGCCCCAGCATCGACGGTGGCGCTGCCGCCCATGCCGACAATGATGCGTTTCGCACCGGAGGCCAACGCTGCCTGAAGCAGTTGACCTGTGCCATAGGTGGTGGCAAGCAAGGGGTTGAGGTCGGCGGTGGTGAGGAGTTCAAGACCGGATGCCAGCGCCATCTCGACCACAGCGGTTTGCCCATCGGGCAGGAGGCCGAAGGGGGCGGTAATGGGACGGTTGAGGGGGTCTACGGCTTCAACGTTAATGCGCTGCCCACCATCCGCCAGAAAAGCATCGAGTGTACCATTGCCACCATCGGCGATGGGCAGCACAACTAGATCGGCACCGAGACCGGATTTCGCTAGGCCGGAGGCGATGGCCTGTGCTGCGGCGGTGGCGGTGAGGCTGTGCTTGAAAGCACCGGGGGCAACGATAATTTTCATTGCGATGCCCAATTGAGGAAGGCGATGGTACCTTCTTTGTGGGTAGTTAACTGCTTTCGATTGTTACCACGACGGTCAACAACCCACACCTGCTCGACAAATTCAGAACCAGCGCTGTCATCCACATAGGCAATATATTCCGAGTTAGGGCTAAGGATGGCCTGTGGGGTGAACTTTGCACCGGTGACGACGATTACCGCGCTTCCAGCATCCATATTTTGCAAGGATACATCCTGTGCGCCAGAAGCCAACACGAAGCGGCCATCGGGACTGAATTCTATCCGGTTGGCAAAGACCATTGTGCCGCGCTGTTCAAGAAGAGGGAGGGTTGATAAGTCGCCGGTATTGACATGCCCCAATGCACCGCCGACTTGACCGGTGATGTCGTCACGCTGGATTTTGAGGTAGTAGAGATCGGTTGAATTGGGACGATAGAGCGGAAACGAGTCCGGCCCGAAACCAGTCGGTTGGGTGAGTGGGGGGTAGAGCGTGCCATTGGCAGTATCGACCGCATAGACCGCGCCGGACGTGAGGTAAAGCTGCGTATTATCGGGATTCCATGTTAAGCCCGTGATGTCTTTGAAACTGGTTTGTACCAAGCCGCGCTGGTGATTGGACATCGGGCATTGGTTACTGCCGAGCAGTTCAGCGGTGTAGATACCGAGCGTACCATCAACGGTTTCGGAGGCGGCGAAGGCGAGGATGCGGGTATCAGCCGACCAAACAGGCATGACTACACGGGCGAAGCCGAGACAGGAGACACGCACGCTGCGATACCACTGGTCGTCAGGAATACCTTCGGTTTGGAGCGACATGGCGAACACTTCGCGCACGCCTTCGCCATCGTCGGCGGTGTAGGCAAGCCACTGTTCGTCAGGCGAAATGCGAATATCAGCCGGTTTGCCACCGACGAGGATGAGTTCATCAGTCGAGCCATCGGCGGCAAGCATAGCAATCGAGTCGCCGTTAAAGCCATAGTAAATGGTGCCGGTGGTCGAGGGAACGGTGATAAATTCCTGTGTTGGCAGAAAGGACACGGTGGGGATGGGAGGTATAGGTGATGGCGTCCATGTGGGCGGGAGATCGGTGGGGGCGTTGAGCGTGCTGAAGGCGATACTGGTGGCGGTTGTGATGGCGGCAATCTCGGTTTGGCTGACGATGGTTGCAGCAGCACTTTCATTGCTGGCAGCGCGGGTGGCGGCATCGTTGGTCGCGATGGTATTCAGGTCGATGGCAGTGGGGAGTACATCGGACGCAGGGCTGCAAGCGGCGAGCAGGAGTAAGAGAAAAACAGTGCTGAGTACTGAGTACTGAGTACTGAGTTTTACGGCGGGCATCCATTTTGGCGGCGCAATAAGCAATTTCATATGAACAACCTTCAAGGCACGGACGGTTAATAAACCCTATTATAGTCGGGAAGCGTGATGCGTATATGATATTTGAAGGGTAAAATAGGTTATCTAACAATTTAAGAAAAGATATTTGTGGTTAGTGACGGCGGACGAGGCACGCCTCTTCCCTACATAAGGCCACAATTCGACCTTTATAAACATGTTTTTAGAATGATGTCACAAAGAAAAATAGAAGATTACCTAGACCTGCCCTATCATTTTATTATCACCCGCGATGAAGATGGCGGTTTTGACATTGCCATTGCTGAACTTCCCGGATGCGTGACCTACGCACAAGCATAGGAAGATATTCCACTCGTCATACGCGAGGTCATGACATCTTGGATTGGCAGCGCCATCAAACATGGCGATTCTATCCCTGAACCTTCTGCAATTATGCCCTAGATAGGCTATTCAAACAGGGATGGGTCGATGCGAACAAAGACCGAATCGCCGAGGGCGGTTACTTGATCCGCAGTGCCGAGTTCGCAGATGACGTGGGTTTTGCGCCCGACTTCGCCTTCGACCCATGCTTTGAGGTGAATGGTTTGATCCATCGGCGTGGGTTTGAGATATTTGACGCCGAGCGAACCAGTGACAGAGGCGACGAGGGGCTGTGTGCCGGGTTCGCGACCCTCGGCGCGGTAGCCAAAGGCCATGGCCGTCCAGTTGGAGTGGCAGTCGATGAGCGAGGCGATGAGGCCGCCATAAGCTGCGTTTTTGAAGCCGGAAGAGAACCTGGGCTGCGGATTAAATTGACAGACAACGAACTGCCCATCATCCGACCAGTAGCTCTTGATGTGCAGGCCATCGGGGTTGGCGGAGCCGCAGCCGTAGCACATGCCAGTGGGTAAGCAGATGTCTTGTAGAGCGAGCATGGGGGTAGTCTCCAGTTACAAGTAGCAAGATACAAGTTTAATTCAAGATTAGTCACCGAGCGCCCACGCGGGTAAGGGTTCGCGGTGGGCGATCCAATCGGCGGGTATGCCAGCAAGACCAGTATATAGGGAGACGATGCCGCCGACCATCGCGCAGGTGGTATCGACATCGCCGCCACCGCTGGCCGTGAGCCAAATGGCTTCTTCGTAGCTGGCGAGTTTTTCTCCCGCGCACCATAGGACGAAGGGGACGGTATCCTGCGCGGTTACGCGGCTGCCATTGCCTAATATCGAAACCGCTTCTTGGACAGAGGTATCTGGTTTGAGCGCACGGGCTTTCTTCAACCCTTCATGCACCTCGCTAGCGGGAACGTGCTGCAAGACCTGTGAAATAAAGGTGTGGCGATGGACTGTTTCGGAGCGCAACTGCCATGCGTAGGCGGCAGCTACAGCTACGGCGATAGCGCCAGCGATGCCTTCAGGGTGCGAGTGCGTAATTTCAGCAGAGGCAACAGCGTTTCTAACAACGGCGTCGATGTCATCGGCGAAGTATGCACCAACGGGAGCAACACGCATCGCGCCGCCGTTACCAAATGATCCAGACCCACCAAATACACCTTTCGACACCTCACGCCAATGCTGGCCACTGAGGATACGTGGAACGAAACGGTGAATTGATGGGCCGTAGCCACGACCGCGATCAAAATGCATAGCAAAACTTATAGCAAGTTCCTGCTGCTCATATTCAATGCGCTCATAAATTGACAAAAGCCAATAGATAGAAAGCGCCATATTGGTGTCGTCGGTGAAGTGCCACTGAATGTCCGGCAGTTTATGAGTCGTCAGCGCACGGGCTAAAGAGGCAAGGTGATTAAACTCGAAAAAGCCGCCAAGCGCATCACCGACGGACAAGCCTTCCAGCGAAAGACGAGCGCGGCGAAGGCGTTCTTCATGTAGTGTGGGCATCATTATTTCCTAATCTACGCCGTTAACTGCGGTTCACCCCTACCCAAGCGGCATTTGACCATTATAATCCAAGCAGCGCCTATTTTCGTGAGCCGATGTGAGCCGTATGCAACCACAACGTATCGTCGTCAAATTGGGAACCAGTACCCTGACCGCCGGAACCAAGCAGTTGAACCGCCAGCGCATCCTTGAGGTTGTGCAGCAGGTCGCCAAGCTGCAACAGGCGGGGCATGAGATGGTGGTGGTGTCGTCTGGGGCGATGGCAGCGGGGCGTGAACGGCTGGGCTATCCTGAAATGGCGCGGTCGGTTCCGGCGAAGCAGATGTTGAGCGCAATTGGTCAGGGGCGGTTGATGCATGTTTACAGCCAATTGTTTGACCTATTCGAGATTGTGGTGGGGCAAGTGCTGCTGACACGCGACGACCTCGGCGACAGGGCGCGATACCTGAACATCCGCGATACGCTGACTACCCTGCTCGAACACCGCATTATTCCAGTGATTAACGAGAATGACACAACCGCCACACACGAAATCCGCGTGGGTGACAACGACAATTTGTCGGCGATGGTGGCGAACCTGCTGGAAGCGGATTTGCTGATTATCCTGACGGACATCCCCGGCCTGTATACGGCTGACCCGCGCAATAATCCGGCGGCGGAGCTGATCCCGCTGGTAGAACAGATTGACGAGGCGACCTACGCGCTGGCAGGCGGCGCTGGCAGCAGTGTTGGCACAGGCGGCATGATTACCAAAATTCAGGCGGCCCATTTTGCCAGCCGCAGCGGGGTGGCGACCGTGATCGCCAACGGCAGCGAGGCGGATGTGCTGTCACGGGTAGTCAACGGCGAGGCGATTGGCACACGCTTCCAAGCGGCGGCGACCCACTTGGAAAGCCGTAAACGCTGGCTGCTTTCAGAGAAGCCACGGGCGCGGGTGGTGGTGGACGCAGGGGCAGCGCGGAAACTGCTCAAAGGCGGAGCAAGTCTGCTGCCTGTGGGGGTGACGCGGGTGGAAGGCAGCTTTGAGCGGGGCGAGCCGCTGGGGGTGCTGTCGCCGGAAGGCAAGGTGATCGCACACGGGCTGACGAGCTACAGCAGCGCCGATGTGGGTAAGTTATGCGGGGTGCAGTCAGTCAAGATTGTGGATATTTTAGGGTATAGTTATGGGGACGCGGTTATCCACCGGAACAATCTGGTGGTATTGAAGTAGGAAAAAGAAGTGCTGAGTACCGAGTACTGAGGAAAGGCAAAAGCAGATTGAACCGCCAAGTCGCCAAGAACGCAGAGGGAAAGCAGAGAGAAATTTAAGTTAACCGCCAAGTTCAAAGTAGTGGGTTGCTAGTGCTGAGGAAAGGGCAAAGATTATGAAAGCTGATGAGATATTCACGAAGTGATAATCCCATGATGGGTGCGATTGTTGGCGATGTCATTGGCTCAGTTTACGAGAATGAAAATGTCAAAACCACTGCCTTCCCATTGTTTAGCCGTTTTTCTCGCTTCACAGACGACTCGGTACTCACTATTGCGATTGCTGATGCCCTACTGAATCGCACAACACATCGCATTAAATACATCGAAGATCGACGTAACCAGCATATTTATGCGTTGAAACTCAAGGAATATGGTCAACGCTTCCCAAACGCGGGATATGGACAGATGTTCAGTGAATGGGTCAAAAGCAGTTCAACACACGGATATCGCGGTTATGGTAATGGTTCGGCTATGCGGGTTAGCCCAATCGCCTATGCGTTTGATACACTTGATGCTGTATTACATGAGGCAAAACTCAGCGCACAACCGACACATAATCACCATGAAGGGGTTAAAGGAGCGCAAGCGGTAGCCGCTGCGATATTTTTAGCACGAACGGGGCATAATAAAATATTTATTCAGAATTTTGTGCAAAAGCAATTCGGTTATAATCTCAGTCAAAGGTTAGACGATATACGATCAGGTTATCAGTTTGATAGTTCATGCCAAGGTTCGGTACCCCAAGCCATTATGGCATTTTTAGAATCAGATGATTTTGAGGACGCAATTCGGAAAGCGATTTCGCTTGGCGGTGATAGTGATACCATTGCCTGTATAACAGGCAGTATCGCGGAAGCGTATTACAAGGGGATTCCACCTGAAATTTTAAGCAAAGCAAATCTAATTCTGGATTTTGGATTACAGCGTATTGTCCAAACATTCAATGAACGCTATATACGGAATATGAAAACACATGATTGACGCGATTGAAACGCAAATTAACCTCGTAGATATGGGCAAGCGGGCGAAGGCAGCGGGTGTGCAACTGGCACGGGCGACCACCGAGCAGAAGAACGCGGTGGTGATGGCGCTAGCGGACGCGCTGGAAGCCAACCGCGACATTATCCTTGCTGCAAACAAGCAGGATGTGGATGACGCACGCGCCAACGGTACGGACGAAATCTGGATTAAAGACCGCCTCGACCTGACCAAGCGCATGACGGGCATGATTGCTGATGTGCGGAAGGTGGCAAGTTTACCTGATCCGGTCGGGGAACAGTTTGACGCGCACATGCTGGAAAACGGCCTCAAAGTCAGCAAGCGACGGACACCGCTGGGGGTACTGGGTGTTATTTATGAGGCGCGACCAAACGTGACGATTGACGTGGCGGTGCTGGCACTCAAAAGCAGCAATGCGGCCATCCTGCGCGGCGGCAAGGAAGCCATGCGAAGCAACCGCGCCATGATCAAGGTGCTGCGTGAGACATTAGAAAACTACAACCTACCGGCTGATGCTATCCAGTACATTGACAGCACCGACCGCAAGTATGTAGGCGAGATGCTGCGGCTGCACCAATATATTGACCTGATTATCCCGCGCGGCGGTAATAACCTGCATAAGCTGTGCCGCGAAAATAGCACCATTCCGGTCATCACAGGCGGCATTGGCGTGTGCCATTTGTTCGTGGACGAGTCGGCAGATTTGGATGCAGCGCTGCCCGTTATCCACAACGCCAAGACCCAGCGTCCGGCGACGTGTAACGCGGTCGAGACCATACTGGTACATGAGCATGTGGCAGCATCGTTCCTACCGCGATTGGTCGAACATCTGGGGAAAGACGGTGTAACCTTCCGTGCTGAACCGAAGGCGCTGGCGGCACTCAATGGTTATGACGAAAACCGCGTACAATTAGCAGGCGCAGAGGATTTCGACACCGAATGGTACGCGCTGATCTTGAGCTTGAAGGTGGTCAGCGGCGTTGACGAGGCGATTGAGCATATCCGTGAACACAGCACTCAGCACTCGGATGGCATACTGACGCAGGACATGAACAACGCCAACAAATTCCTTGATGAAGTTGACTCGGCGGCGGTGTACTTAAATGCCAGCACACGCTTTACAGATGGGAGCGCGTTGGGGTTGGGAGCGGAGATCGCTGTTAGCACACAAAAGCTACACGCACGCGGGCCGATGGCACTCGAAGCATTAACGACATACAAGTGGGTTATCATCGGCGAAGGGCATATTCGTGCCTGAAGTATTGAGGGACATTTACGCAAAGTTTGAATTTCTTAACCTTTGACAGAGACAAATTAAGCGTACAATAGTTTAGACGCAGCAGAGATTTTAGTGGGTTGAGCCGTAGTTGAGGGTAGGAATGAGCCACATTTTATTGGTGGAAGACAATGCAGCGATGCAAATGCTGCTATGTGACATGCTCGTTTATGGTGAGCATACCGTTGTCGCAGGACGCACCGGGCTGGAAGCACTGGACGTTTTAGAGAAGACAGCGGCACTACCAGAACTCATTATTAGCGACCTCAATATGCCGCGTCTTGATGGTATCGGATTGCTAGAGGCTGTGCTCCAAAACCCCGCCTGGAAGGACATTCCCTTCGTCATTATGAGCGCAAATGTGAATGACGAGCGCCTGACCGACAGCGTGATCGTTAACTTAGATGGTGTACTGCCCAAACCATTTAGCCTAGACGATTTAAATATGCTTCTCAGCCGCGTCTGAGTATGTCCAAAACCCTCATTATCTTGAACCCATATGCCGGCAGCGGACGTGCCGGACGGGTATGGAAAGCGCTCGAACCTCTGCTCTGGGAACAACTGGGTGAGCTGGTTGTCGCCATTACCCAACATACCGAAGAAGTCGCGCTACACCTCGATAAAGCTTATGCAGCCGGTATTCAGCGAGTGATCGCCATCGGCGGTGATGGTACCAACCATTCACTGGTGAATGCGCTGGCAGCCCTCAACGAACAACATCCTGACGGCCCGAAAATGATTTATGGCAACCTGCCGATTGGCTCCGGTCGTGATTGGGCGCGGCATAATCGCATCCCGTTCGATATTCAGGACGCGGCACGGTGGATTGCCAACGCAACCCCCACCCCCACTGATCTTGGACAGATCAGCTACGACAACCACTCGAATTACTTCTTGAATATCGCCAGTGCAGGTGTCAGCGGCGCGGTAAACGAACGGGTGAACAACATCACCAAACGCCGACCGTGGACGTTCCTCAAGTCCACAATCCTCAGTATCCTGAGCTATAAGCCGCAGCCCCTACAAATCCGGTTGGATGGGCAAGATTGGTACGAGGGTAAGACCTATCTGCTGGCGGTAGCGAACGGCAGCACCTTCGGCCACGGCATGAAGATTGCCCCCAACGCCCACACCAACGACGGTATTTTTGATGTGATATTGGTGCGCGGGGTATCGCGACCGGTTATCCTCAGCGCGTTATACCAAGTGTATTCCGGCAGCCACCTGACACACCCTGCCGTACGCCATGCACAGGCGCGTGAAGTCCAGATTACGGGTGTCAATGGGCCGGTCGGTTTGGATTTGGATGGAGAAACTGCACGCGCCAAGGAGATGGTATTCCGTGTGCGACCGGGTTTGCTGCAAATGCTGCTGTAGTCGGCTTAGGGCTTCGGGGTCGAAGAATCTAGCGGCTTAAATACACGCGGACCGTACTGATCGATGATCGAACGTGGGTCCTGACATAAAACGGATAACTCCGACTTCACCAACCTCTGAAATAATTCCATAAACCCATGCGGCTTCACCAGATAGACATTACAGCCTGCGGCAAACGCTTTATCCATCGTTGAACGTTCGTCATACATAGAGGCAACCACCAAATAAGCCGAAGGAAATTTCGACCGTAAGTGGGTGATGAGTTCAAGACCACTCATATCTGGCAGCTTCATATCTACTATCGCCATCGCAATATCATCGTGCTGCGAGATGATCTCCAAGGCGACTTTCCCCGTGCTGGCAGACACTACTTTAAACTTCGCCCCGCCTAACAAACGTTCCACAAATTCGCGGTTTGCGCCCACATCATCTACTACCAGAGCCAGTCGTTCAGCCATCAGTGCTTTTGCCCGATCATGGTTCAATCCGTTCTGGAATAGTGGCGGTGGTGGAAACAGCCGTGCTTTCCGCAGGCAGATGAGCGGCAGGTGTAGGCAGCGACACCGAAGATTCTTCAACAAGTTTCTTTTCCACAGCTTGCGGTGAATCAACTACAGGCGGTGGGGAGGCATCCACATTGGGGACAACTGCTGCCACCACGATAGAGGGAGCAGCCGATACAGCGGGTGAAACTACCGGCTCTACTACGGCAGTGGCAGCTATGGGATTAGGTGCTTCGACCACAGTCGTTGGATTAGCAGGTTTGGCCGCAACAGGCGCAGCGGTTGGAACGGGTGAAACTGGTTCAAGAACGGGTTTCGTTTCTTCGGCAGTGAGTGGCTTATAGAAGGACGATTTACTGCTCGTAACTGTGACGGAACGGCTGGATATAACTGCATCGTTAAAGCGTTTGAATACCGAGACCAATTCGGTAACAGAAATCGGCTTTGGGATGTAATCATCGCAACCTGCATCGAGGCAGCGCTGGCGGTCGCCTTTCATGGCATAAGCCGTCAGGGCAATAATGGGCAGTCGCACCCCGCGTTCCCGCAGTTTGGCGACGACATCTAAACCGCTAAGTTCACCGCGTAACTGCACATCCAACAATACACAATCGGGAGAATCTTTTTCAAAATTAGCCAGCGCTTCTTCGCCGTTGTCATAATTGATAACCGAATGTTTACCCATGTTGGCAACACGCTGAACTAATATGACGTTGGTCGCATTATCTTCGACATAGAGAATACGCACTGTTAACCCACCTTTTCTATTGCGGGATCTTTAAGTGCAGCAGGAATTGGGAATGTCGATGTATCACGGCGGGTTGGGCGGGTAGCATCGTCACGATAGGAGGATACGAGTACGTGGAACGTGCTGCCCTTGCCGACTTCGCTTTCAACCCAGATACGACCACTCATCAGGCCAAGCAGATGGCGGCAAATTGCCAAACCCAAACCAGCACCGGAACGCGGGTCACGGCCTATGTTTTCCGCCTGCTTAAATTCCTCAAAAATGGCTTCGTGGAAGCGCGAGTCAATACCCTTACCTGTGTCACACAAGCTGATGCGCACCCCATCCGACCCTTCGGAGACACTCAGGCTGATTGTGCCGCTATCAGTAAATTTAACGGCGTTGCTGTATAGGTTCAAGAGCACCTGACGGATACGGCTTTCGTCTGCCCAAACAAACGGCACAGGGTCGGGGAGGTTTTTTTGCAATTTTATGGGCTTCGTACCAATCAAGCCTTCAGCAGTGGAAGTTACGCTTTGAATCAACTCATCCAGATCAACCTTCTGCATAAACAATTCCATCTTACCAGCATCCACTTTGGACAGGTCGAGAATATCGTTAATGAGGCTGAGAAGCTGGCGACCGCTATTATAAATCTGGTTAAGGTCATTCTGGTAGGTTTTGGGTAGTTCGACATCATCATACATCGCCGGAAATTTGAGCATGGTTTCGCTAAAGCCGATAATCGCGTTCAACGGCGTTCGC
>JAPUDW010000207.1 GCA_027492915.1 Bacteroidota bacterium
TCCCACTATACTCCTTTCTTCCCTAATCCTGAATGTTATCCTGTGTCTCTGTGGTTAAATCTGTCCTACTTTTTCCTTGACTTTTTCGCCTATCTGTTCTATAATGATGTTTCATTCAACAGCACCGCAAGAGTCAGTGTCGGCAGCAGCACAACAACCATTTTTAAGCGATTTATTGTAAGCAGTTTAACAACTTCATCGCCGTCATAAACGGCAAAACCCTCCCTCGCATCCGCCATGCAAATGCAAAAATTGCACGGCGGTGGATACGCGGGAGCAATCCGCCGATTTGTGTCATTTCGGCGCCATTCTCCCTTAGATCCGCCGACATAAAATGTCGATTCAGCGGACACACGGGAGCTTCCCGCCCGCCATTTCGGCAGGAAATCTGCAAATTCTGCACAAAATGCAATTCATATAACATTCAAATATCAATCGCAATCGAACAAACCCTATATCAAGTATCCCTATTGGACTGATGACTTATATTCTGTATTAAACTTGCAACTTGCTTCTTGAAACTTCAAACTACTTAATGCCCATCCGAACCGCGCCGTCCAGCCGGATCACTTCACCATTCAGGTACGGGTTCTCAATAATGCTTTGCGCCAACTGCGCGTATTCTTCCGGTTTTCCCAATCGGCTTGGGAACGGAATCTGACTGGCTAACGAAGCCTGTAATTCCGGTGTCATTGCCCCGACCATCGGTGTCTCAAAAACCCCCGGCGCAATCGTCATCACCCGTATCCCTTTAAATGCCAGATCACGCGCTATCGGTAAGGTCATACTTGCGATACCGCCTTTGGAGGCTGCATACGCCGCCTGCCCGATCTGCCCTTCAAACGCCGCCACCGAAGCCGTGTTAATCACCACGCCCCGTTCGCCGTTTTCGTTCGGGGTGTTCTCGGTCATCCGAACCGCTGCCAGCCGGAGCACATTAAACGTACCGATCAGGTTAATCCGTATAACCGACTCGAATAGGTCAAGCGGATGCACACCCTTCTTACCCACCGTCCGCGCCGCCCACGCCACACCCGCGCAGTTCACCACCACGCCCAACCCACCGAACGCGCTGTATGCGAGGTCTATCGCCGCCTGAACCTCGGCCTCACTGCTCACGTCTGCCAGTGCAAACCGTGTACTATCACCGAGTTCCTCGACCAGTGCTTTTCCACGCACCTCGTCACGATCAAGGATAATCACCTTCATCCCCTGCCCGACAAACCGCCGTACACACGCCGCCCCTAACCCCGATGCCCCGCCCGTCACTAAGGCTACTTGCCCTTGAATATTCACGTCCAAAATCTCCCTGAAATAATTCTTTTCGATTTACTCAGCACTGTCTAGACTTTCCCTAGCTCATCCACGCTGTAATCCAGTGCGATCAAGTACGAATCATCAATCCCCAACAAGCGCATATTCCGTGAGCGCCCATGCTCATCCTCGTCATCATAAAGGGGCTTCTCATCCACACTCGCTTGCATCCCGTGGTGCGCCAGCACCCGTACCATGCGTTCCGCACCCGGCTTAGGCATAGTTCCCAGCACCCCTTGCCCGCTCGTCAGCAAGTTAACCAAAGGCTGCGTCCGGTTGATGTCTTTCGCTAGTTCGCGCCACGGCCCGAACGTACTTAAATATGCCTGATTGATATCGAGCACCAACTCATTTACATCATCCGGCTGTCCTGTAAACTGAATGGTTGCCCTCGGCGCATTGTAGTGAAGCAGTACTGGATGCTCATCCGCGATAAACAGGTTACCAAACACACCCAAACTAACACGATGCTCAACCACGCCCAGCGCCCGTATCACGTACTGGCTTTTTGGGCGTAACCCCTGTGCCTGCTCATCAAATACCGCCGTCTGCACCATCAGTTGGAGTTCCTGTGGTACGCCGCCCATCTGCACGGCTAGAAATATCCCGTATTTCCCTTCGCCGTCCAACTCCGCTAACAGTTGCGCGCGCTTATCGTCAAAGGTCATGTTCATGGTTCTCTCCGCGTCCCTGCGGTTAATCGTTATGCTCGTAAACGTCCTGCCGTCCATTGCACAGATGGGTAACCCACGCTGCCCAACTCCGCGATCGCCGCCTCCACGTCAAACGGCACTCGCCGCAAATCAACCTGTACCTGCCCATTCTCGAAGGTAAATAATCCCCATCCCGCCTGCCCCTTCATATCCATGGGTGCGCCCACGCTGCCCACGTTAATTGCCCGCCAGTGCCCCAAATCTCTATCCATTTGAATATGGGTATGCCCACCCACACCCAGCCAACCTTCACGATCAAGAAAGAAATCAGCCGCTTCGTCCGATGGTGTATCGGGATAAAGGGTGGTTTCGTCATTTCCCGGTATGGCGTGATAACCGATTACATAACCGTAACCATCAACCTTTTTGGAGAGTTCCTGCCCATTGATTTTCTTCAGGAATTCGTAATCCTCAAAACTAAATTGGTCAACCGCCCACAACAGCGCATCGTTAATCGAGTGCCATTCCGACTTAAACTTGTTCAATCCCGCTTCATCCGCCGGAAATGGAAACTTCGGTCGCTCGCCTGTCAGCAGGTAGCGGTCAGTGTTGCCACCAATCACCTTGAATGTCTTACCCTCATTCGCCTCCGTCAGCGCCTTAACCCGCCGCAAGCACTCTACCGGTCGCGGGCCAAATGCCGAGATGTCGCCCAAACACCACGTCAGGTCAACCCCGCCAATCTGCTCCATATCCGCCAAAACAGCTTCCAGCGCCGTTAAATTGCCATGTATGTCTGATATTATCGCCAGCCGCATAATCATCTCCCAAACGGATAACCCGTCTTGTTTCCAATGAGTCTCAGGTGAATGATCGAACTTGCCACTTGAAACTTGTACCTTGAAACTCAAATAGTAACACGCTCACCGCATTCCATCACGTCGAATTGTGAGTATTGGGTGATTGGTAGTAGATAACCGAAAACGCCTATGGTATCGTATCCGTATCAGCCTTAATTCACCAGAAAAGAGGATTTCATGGCAATCCGTAAAGCAGAAGCAATTTGGAACGGTACCCTTAAAGAAGGTTCAGGCACATTCAAAGGTGGTAGTGGCGCACTTTCCGGCGGCTACACCTTTAAAACCCGCTTCGAGGATGATCAGAGCCAGACCAACCCCGAAGAACTCATCGGCGCGGCGCACGCAGGCTGCTATGCCATGTTCCTTTCGGCGCAGCTCACCGGCGCAAACTTCCCGCCAGAATCCATCAAAGCCGCTGCGGAAGTCGATTTTGGTCGCGACGATAAAGGGCCGGTCATCAACAGTATCACCCTCAATGTCGAAGCCAAAGTTCCCGGTGTCAGCCAGGAAAAGTTTGACGAACTCGCCCAGAAGTCCAAAGAAGGCTGCCCGATTTCGCGCGCCCTCGCCAGCGTTCCGATCACCCTCAACGCCACACTCGTCAGCTAATACGCTCGAACTTCAATGGGGATTTGCCGGCAGCAAATCCCTACCTCATCCGTATTTCCCCTGCGGTTAAAACCCGTATTTCTTCAAAATCTGTTCAACCGCGCCCACATATCCGCCACCAAACAATCGCACATGTACCAATAACGGATACAGGTTATAAATATCACGCCGTTCTTCAAAGAACCCTGACGCAATCGGTCTTATCTGGTGATACCGGTGGAAAAATGGCTGCCCGAACGTACCAAACAAGGTACTAAACGCCAGCTCAATTTCGGGATGCGCAAAATAAATCGCGGGGTCAAGAAAGCCGGTGACCTGCCCATAAGTCGCTAAAATATTGGTCGTCCACATATCACCGTGGATCAGTGACGGGTATTCCGGTTCGACCAGCCAACGGTCAAGCTTCTCCGCAAATCGTTCCAACCGTACCAAGATGGGTGCTGGCAGCCTGCCCACCCGTGCCGCCTCATGCGCCGCGTAAAGCAAGCGCTGCTCACGGAAAAACGGTATCCATCGGTCATGTTGCTTGTTGGGTTGGTGCAACCCACCGATCAACGTATCCCGTTCCAGCCCGAACGATTGACCACGAATGCTGTGTAAGGCCGCCAGTAGTTCCGCCGCATGATCCTGCGCCCCCACATCCAACTCACTCTCGCCTTCGATGTACTCCATCAGCAGCAGGGTATCGGCGCTGTGGTAGACCTCCGGCACGGGTAATTGGCTGTGTTCGCGCAGGTAGCGCAGCATGTAGCCCTCGACTGCCAGCATCGCACCGCTGCCGTCCGCGACCTTCGCTACCACCGTCCGCCCATCCTCAAGCTCGACCTTATACACCTCGCCGATACACCCACCGGAGAGAGGGTACAATTCAATAACGCGGCTCTTCAATAAATCTTCTAATTGAATTTGGAGAAGCTCATTGTTCATCGGATTTATGAAATTCAGCCTCAAGCTTCATGCTTGCCTCTAAGAATGCCTGTGGTACCAATACTTCCTCGCGAAGATTATCTTTTGTTGCGTATTTCGTATCCATTGAATAGAGAGTATTCCAACGCTCCCGAGCCTCAACCCGCTTACCCATATGGTATAGAGTGATAGCCTGCCCCAAGATCGCGTATTTGTGGTCAGACTTTATTTCAATCGCTTTGTTAAAATCAGAAAGTGCATCATTCAATTTTCCGAGTAAGAAATAGACGGTTGCCCTTGTTCCATAAACATAAACAAAATTTACGTCACGGTTTATTGCCATTTGACAGTCATTTAGTGCTGCATCAAATTTACTTTCATTAAGGTAAACCCAAGCGCGGTTATTATAGGCACCAGCATATTTAGGATTAAGTTCCATCACCTTTTCATAATCCACGATGGCACCCACTGTATCGCCAAACCGATGCCGAACAAACCCTCTGACCATGTAGATATTTATACTATTAGGTTGATGTCGAAGCCTCTCATCATAAATCGCCAAGGCTTGTTTGAAATCACCTCTATCCCGAAAGATTTGCGCCATCATACCTAAACAGTGATCAGCTTGGCTTGAATCTAAACGAATAGCTTCGCGAAAGTCTTTCAATGCAGCCGTCAAATTATTAAGCGCATAATGAGCCTGACCGCGCTGGACATAAATTGGTGCGTGATTTATATGGCGGGAAAGCTCAAATGCACGGTCGAAATCGGCAAACACCCCATCTAGACCCAACTTCGCTCGTGCAACACCTCGAATTAGGTATGCACCCAATTGATCGGGGTCATTTTTGAGGACAAAGTCCGCATCTTCAAGCGCCCCTTGGGCATCATCTAAACAGTGTAATTTGAAATCTGCCCTATTTATATAGCCTTGAATTGAACTCGGATTAATACGAATGGCCTCATCGTAATCTGCTAATGCATAGTCAAGCTGGTTAACCGATTGATACACCAACGCACGATACATATACGCCAATTCCAACCACGGGGAAGTTTGATTCTTTTTATCTTGAATAAACTTCGTAAACTCGGCAATTGAAGGCTCAAATTCTTGCCGATTAGCAAATTGAATAGCTTTACGCAGTTCTATTTGTGGTTTTGTAGACGGGTAGGGAGAGGGTACGCGGGAAAAATGATTCTCTAAAGTAAGCTGGGCAGTTGATACTTGATCTGAAGAAGTGGGTTGAGATCTATCTCTTGTCTGCCTACGTAATGCAGGAGCAAAACGCCAAACGATTAACACCGCCAACAGAATGATGATGACAATAATTCTGATTACGCCATCAGGCTGCATTATTGGTTTCCTTATTGAGAAACAGCTAGGGGTAAAAATCATCACCCCTAGCTCAAATTATTCTTTTACTTCAGTTCCAGCGAGTGGCTGTCGATCAAGTCCTTGGCTTTCGTGATGAAGTCCGCCAGCGGCATCGCACCCAAGTCCTCATCCGTCCGCAGGCGAACGCTCACCGCACCAGCCTCGATGTCCTTGTCGCCGACGATCAGCATGAACGGGATGTGCTTCTCACGCGCCTCGCGGATCTTGCCGCCCATGCGTGACTTGCCGTTGTCGATCTCGACGCGGATGCCAGCCTTCCGAAGCTGCTTGGCGACACCCTCAGCGTACTCAACGTGACGGTCAGCCACCGGAATAAGCATGGCTTGAACTGGAGCCAACCACACGGGGAAGGCACCCGCGAAGTGTTCGATCAAGATACCGACAAAACGCTCCATACTGCCGAACGGTGCGCGATGGATCATCACCGGACGCTGACGGCTGTTGTCATCCGCTACATATTCCAATTCAAACCGCGCGGGAAGATTATAGTCCACCTGCACCGTACCCAACTGCCACTCGCGCTTGAGCACGTCACGCACGATGAAGTCCAGCTTCGCCCCATAGAATGCCGCTTCGCCTTCTTCTACTGTGTAGGGCAGCCCCAAGTCATCGCAGGCTTGGATGATGGCGTTCGTGGCGTTGTCCCACAGTTCGTCGTCACCCACGTACTTATCGCTGGCAGGATCACGCGTACCCACACGGGCGCGGAAGTCCACCAAGCCCAGCGAATTGAAGATGTTCTGGATCAGGCTGACGACCTTCTTGAACTCCTCCAACAGTTGGTTGGGCGCAACAAACAAGTGCGCGTCATCGACCGTGAAACCGCGTACTCGTGTCAGGCCGTTCAACTCACCCGACTGCTCGTAACGATACACCGTACCGAACTCGGCATAACGCAGCGGGAGATCGCGGTACGAGTGCGGTTCGCTCTTGTAGATCATGATGTGATGAGGGCAGTTCATCGGCTTGAGCAAGAACTTGTCGTCATCCACGTCAATCGGCGTATACTGGCTGTCCTTATAGTAGGGGTAATGCCCCGACGTTTCGTACAACTTGATGTTGCCGATATGCGGCGTGACCACGGGTAGATAACCGTTCTCGATCTGGGCATCACGCAGCCAGCGTTCCAGCGTATCACGCAAGACCGCACCTTTAGGCTTCCACAGCGGTAAGCCTTTACCAACCAGCGGGCTAATCGTGAACAAGCCCAACTTTTCGCCGATGATACGGTGATCGCGCTTCTTAGCTTCTTCGAGCAAGTTCAGGTAATTCTGCAACTCTTCAGGTGTTTCCCAAGCCGTGCCATAAATACGTGTGAGCTGCTCACGGTTTTCATCCCCGCGCCAATACGCACCCGCAATCGGCTTGAACGTAATACTGATGGCATCAGGGTTGATTTCCTTCGTGTTCTTAACGTGCGGCCCACGGCACAAATCCGTGAAGGTATCTTGTGTGTAGAATGTCATCTTTTCAGCGGGCGAGGCGATCTCGTTGCCGTTCTCATCAACACGCCCGTTGACCAAATCGTTGATGAGTTCTGACTTATACTTCTGATCCTTGAAGAACTTCAGCGCCTCATCCGGCGAGACTTCCTTCACGTTGAAGTCATAACCGCCCTTGATGATTTCCTTCATGCGGTTCTCGACCCATTTCAGGTCTTCTTCGGTCGGCGGTTTTGACAGGCCGAAGTCGTAGTAAAAGCCGTCCTCGATGGGCGGGCCGATGGCGATTTGGGCGTCGGGAAAGCGTTCCAACATCGCCTCTGCCATGATGTGCGCCGCCGAATGCCGGATGCGGTAAAGCTGACTGTTCACGTAATCTTGCTTGGACATGGTTGCTCCTAAAATTTGCGCTGATAGCGGCGAGCCTTCTCGTTGTTGCTCTGCCGGATTTTTACTAGGCTGTTTCGACTGCTGATCCTCTTTGCACTTTGGCCGCCGCGGTTCAATCAGGTTTTGTCTGTAGACAAACAAAACGCCAAGTCGGATGACTTGGCGTATTATAATCGTCTTCGGTCGGGTTCGTCAGTGTTTTCTGCTTACCCTTCCACCACCAGTACATCCGATATGACCACCGCAGCGACCTCAGTAGTCGCGCGTTTGCCGCCCGTATAAGTTCGATTCGTGTCGTCTTCTGTCACCAGCGTAAACACACTCTCGAAAACATCCAGTGCAATCAAGTTGTCAATTGTGTCTTCAACGGTCTCGCGTTCGACTTTTTCAACCACCACATGCGGGGTTTCCAGCACGGCGTAGCGCACAGGCAGGGCATCCGGCAACTGCTTGCTGACGGCGTAACTCAGTTCCATCTGCCGCTGCAAGTAAGGGATGGTCGTAAAAAGGGACGTATAAATCTTCTGGTTTTCCAACTCAACAATTACATCACACGCATCGGATTCACCCGCATCGTTGGCGTGGGCTTCAATCCATACATGCTTGACCATCTCTATCATAATAGCTCACCTAACATCACTAAACATTCCACGATCACAATAAGTAATTTTACTGCGTCAGGTTATAAGGTTTTCTTTGGTTCGTTGAAAGCATATGCCAAATAGAGTCCGTTTGTCAAGCACTCCAAAAGTGCCTATTTTTATGGGTTTACCAAGCCCAAACCCTGCACGATCAACCACCCTCCAAACACGACCATGACCACCAGCGTAAGGAGGATTATGCCGCGCGTCACCCGTTCGTCGATGCGGCGCAAACGGTCGAAAACCAGTACGTAGACACCCAAAATAGTGATGAATGTCCCGTAAAAACCAAGCAGGAAACCCAAGCCAGAAAATAACGACTCGTTTAAACCACGCACCAGCAGCGGCCCGTTGAGGGTTGCCCAAAAGATATACGGGCCGGGACTCAGCCAACCCATGACCGCGCCCTGCATTAGCAGCTTGCCCTGCCCGACGCCTGCCGATGAATCGTCCGCCTTAAATGAGATCGTGCCAGCCTTGTACTGCTTCCAAGAACCGTAGGCAATCCACAGCAAGTAGAGGCCGCCAACCAGTTGAATGATACGGGCTAGTTCAGGTGGAAACTGTTTTAAGATCAGCACCGCCAGCAGGATAATCGGCACATCGGTCACCAGCGGAGTGAAGATAAGGATGATACTTTTGCGCCACCCCTGCGCCAGCGTCCTGCCAATGAGAAAGGTGGTAAACGGCCCCGGCTGCGCACCAGCGGCGAAAGCGATACTAATTCCCTGCGTCAAAAAAAACATAACAACACTTTCATCTATAAATAAAAATCGCGCCGTACTGATAACTTCTGGCGCGACTGATTGCAAACCATTATCAACTACAGCAGCGGTATCGAACCCGGTTTTTCTTCCACATATTCTTCTTCCTTGCCGCGCTGGCGGAAGCGGCGTATGGGTTTCACCACCACGCGCATCCCCTGCTTACCCGCCCAACGCCCAATCGCGCTGAGTTGGCGCAGGCCATTCTCCATCGCCCCGCCCTCGTCGTAGCCGAAGCGGTAGGTCAAAAAGTACGGATTGTCTTTCAGGTAGGCCAGTGCCGCGTCGGAAGCATCCGCCAACCGAACACCGTCGTGTTCAACATCGAGCGCTTGCAAGGCTTGGACGGGCAGCTTGAGGTTACGGGCGAACACATCCAGCAGCAAGGGACGGTGGAAGAACTTCGCCAGCATTTCCGGTCGGCTAATTTGTAATTCGGGAGGGAGTTCAGCGGCTTGACCATCAGCGCCCTGTACCAGCAGTTGCAGTTCAAAACGCTCGTCCACAATCCGCCGCCAGCGTTTCTTGTCAGCCTCCGGTATGAGGGCATCAACGCGCGACATGATGTAACTGGCAGCATCTTCCAGCGCCGTCTTGCGAGGCTTACCACTCGCTTCGGGGTCAATCGCCGGAATTATTTGCCCGATATTCATAGTGACTTCAGGCCGCTTGAGGTTAATCGCCGCACCGAGCGCACCGTCAATCCCACCGAAGCCAATCGGGACAATCGGCGCACCGGATTGGTAGCTCAACCACGAGACACCGGTTTTGCTTTTCTTGGCGCTGGATTCCCAAATGCCGCCTTCAGGGAAGATGCCGACCACGCCATCCTGCTTGAGCACATCGAGCGCGACTTTCAACGCCTCACGATCAACAGCGCCGCGCACGATGGGGATGTAGCCCCACGCATGAACCGCCCAACCATATTTAGGGTCAAAGGGAATATCACCGTTACCGATCAACTCAACCTGATAGGGTGAACACAGCACCATCATAGCGGCTTCAAGCATCGCCACATGGTTGCCCACGAGAATAACAGGGCCTTTTTTCGGCAGGTTTTCGTAACCGCTGATGCGAACGCGCGTCAACAAGCGCAGCAAGCCAAAACCCAAAAATCGCAGTACAGCACGAGATACGACTCGCCGGGGATAGCGTATCGAAAGTGATTCAGAAGCCATGTTTTAGTTTAATCTGCCTGTTTCGTAATGCTGATGTCGGCTGTGTAAGCGGCTAAGGGCGCGCTGGTGGCTTCACCTGCTACGTCCACATCGACGTACATACCACCAGCAACTGCTATGTCGTCAGGGTTCGGGCCGAGTTGGAACGCCTGCACTTTGATACGGGCTTTGTTCAGCGTTCCAGCGGTAATGGTAAAAGGCTTATGAACGGCCTCATTTTCGACTTCGAAGGTGGCTTCCTGTGGGCGAGTTGGCTCGGCGTTGACCAACGATACCCGCAGCACGACTTCGGCCTCATCATCCAGATATTGGGCGCTGCCTGCCGGATGAAATCCGATATGAAAATTGGTCGCCACGCCGGATTGCAGCGTCTTGGGTAGGACCAAAACCATTTTACGGCTGACTTTTTCCTCAACGGTGGTTTTGGCGACATTTTTCTCGGCAGGAAATTCTTCGTCGTAGGCGGCTAAGTCCTCAACTGCGTCCTGCCCGCTCTCGCTCAAGCGATAGGCTTGGTCGCCATCCATTTGCAGATAACCGCGTGTCACTAGCCGGCGGATAACCTTGCCAAAAGTACGGTCGCTCAAACCAACCTCATCAGTAATGAGGGTGGCATGGGCAACAGGGTCGTTCAACGTCCCAAAATAACGCAGGACATCCAATGCTTCGGGCGGAAGTGCTTTGAGATGGAACGGTAAGTCCATAAATTAACCCTGTATCCTGAAATAGTTGAAACAACGGAATAATTTCAGTATAGCGCAGATTGCCCATCCGACAACTTGAGGCTAGAGCAGTACGACCCGCGCTTTGCCCTTCCGTGCCGCAATCACATGGCGCGTATCGACCACTAATTTAGCGTGGTCAATCACATGCTGATAATCAAAGGCGGTGTGGTCGGTCGTAATCACCACGCAGTCTGCGCCGCTCATCAAAGCATCGGTGTAGGCGGTGTTTTCCATCGTGCTGCCATCTTCCAAGCGCAGTGAGGCGACAAATGGGTCGTGGTAAGTCAATGATGCACCTTTTTCGTGCAGCAGTTTGAGGACATCGAGCGCGGGGCTTTCGCGCACATCATCAATATCACGCTTATAGGCCACGCCCAGCACCACCACCTTAGCACCACGTACCGCTTTACCATCGTCGTTGAGGGCGTTCGTGATTTTGTCCATCACGTAATGCGGCATGTAGGCGTTCATCTCGCTGGCAAGCTGGATGTAGCGCGAGTTGTAGTGCAGCGTTTTCATCTTCCAACTGAGGTACAGTGGGTCAACCGGAATACAGTGACCACCGACACCGGGGCCGGGGTAAAACGGCATGTAGCCGAAGGGTTTGCTGGTCGCGGCTTTAATGACTTCCCAGACATCGACACCCAGCATATCGCACATAATCGCCATTTCGTTAGCGAGGCCGATATTGACCGAGCGGAAGGTGTTTTCCATCAACTTGACCATTTCAGCCGTTTTGGGCGATGACACCGGCACAATCGTATCAACAGCGGCGCGATAAAGAGCGACCGTCACCTCCGTACAGGCAGGTGTTACCCCGCCGATGACCTTGGGGGTGTTGCGCAGGTGGTAACGGGGGTTGCCGGGGTCGATGCGTTCCGGCGAAAAGGCCACGAACACATTCTCGCCCACCTTAAAGCTGTTGTGGTTGATGCGCGGCAGGATGGTTTCTTCGGCAGCACCAGGGTAAGCGGTACTTTCGAGGACGATCAACATGCCGTCATGACAGATTTTCGCAATCGACTCGACCGCGTTGATGACATACGACATATCCGGTTCTTTGATGTCGTTCAAGGGCGTGGGAACACAAATGCTGACCGTATCAATATCGCTCAGGGTTTCATAACTGGTGGTGGCGCAGAGCTTGCCACTCTTAACCAGCGGTGCTACTCGCTCCGAAGGCACGTCGATAATATAACTCTCGCCGCGATTGATACTGTCTACTTTTTCCGCCGCGACATCCAACCCGACCACCGTAAAGCCCGCTTCGGCAAACTCGACTGCCAGGGGTAAGCCGACATAACCTAGCCCGATCACGCTGACGCGCGCGCTGCGGTTATTCAGGCGATCAAGAAGTTGTTGTTGAATGGTCATACATTTGCTTTTCACTAGTGACTAAAGTGCCGCGCATTATAATCGCCTTCACTCAAGCCCTTCAAGCGTCCGTTAGCCAAAATAAAACGCCCGACACGTATATTGTCGGGCGATAGGGCTACGATTGGTAGGCGATATGGGGATAACGTGGTAGATATTTGTAGTCGATAGAGCGGAGGAGGCACGCCTCCTCCATACAAGAAAATGATGGTGTTTGAGCAACAGAAAGTGCGCACAGACGAGCGCACCTACAATGACACCAAATTACATTGCCGAGCCACTGAGGGCAGGTTCCTGTGGCTGCTGTGGGGAGGGGATTTCGAAGTGGAAGCTGTGACCACCCTCGCCGAAGAACGGGAAGCTGTCGCTCATGGGCATTTGTTCCAGAGTGACTTCGATTTCGGTCGCCTTACCAGCACGCATGACTTCCAACTTAACCACATCGCCCGGTTCATAGGCGATCAAGCGGTCGCGCAGGGTATGTTCGTCGTCAACCTTATCACCATCGACGGCGGTGACCACATCGTTCGCCAGCAAGCCAGCCTTTTCGGCGGGTGATTCGGGCATGACCTTGGTGACAAGCGCACCCACCGTTTCGGATACTTTATTTTCCTTTGCCACATCAGCATTCAGCGTCAGGAATTCCACGCCCAAACGTGAACCACCAAAAGAGCTAAACGGCATATCGAAGAAGGGAATTTCGCCGGGGGTCATATTGAACGCGCCACGGTCGAACAGCACCAATGTCGAGACAGGCACAGTGATTTCCTGATCGCTGCCATCACGGCTAATGGTGAGGGTCAAGTCGGTCTTTTCACCGGAGGCTAGATATTCGCGCAAGCCAGCCGCATCGTAAGCCGTGCCGTCAAACAAGGTGATGATGTCACCAGTACGCAGGCCAGCCTTGTACAACTCGGTTTGTTCGTCGAGATTGTCAATTGTCCATGACTTGTCAGCAGCGTTGTAGATGACGCTCATGCTATTGCGCATGGGATTCATATTCGACATGGACGGGGTGGCAGCCGACAGCGTGATCTGCACCGTTACGTTTTCACCATCGCGGGTGACTTCAACCGCGACTTCATCACCGACCTTTAACGCTTGTACGGCGGTACTGGCGGAAGCAGCATCGGTAACTTCGGTATCT
>JAPUDW010000208.1 GCA_027492915.1 Bacteroidota bacterium
GATTTGCTGGAAGCTCCTGCCGGCAAAACCACCGAGTTTTACCTCGAAAAGCTGCAAGCCAATCCTAAAGTCATGGCACGACTGGAAGGTGCCGAAATGGTGACTAAGGTTCACGGGATGCGCAAGATAGGCAACATGTACCGTCAACCGGGCGGCGCAGGTTGGGCGCTCGTCGGAGATGCCTATCATCAGCACGACCCGCTGGATGGGCAGGGTATATTCAACGCGCTTTTTACCGCCAAGTCGCTGGCATGGGCGATCCGCTATCATAAGCGTGGGCAAATGTCGTGGGACGAGGCGCTCGAATGGTACGACGAAACCACCCGCAGCAAGACCTACGGTATGTACCGCCAAACGCTCGATAACGTCAAAACCAACCTCTATAATAACAATCCACAGTTGCCAGGCTGGGCGCTAACCGGCCTGCGCTGGGTGATGGAAGACCCGACCACAGTTGACCTGTTCGGCAAGCTGATGACACGCCAGATCCCGCCGGAAGTGATACGTATCGCAACACCTGCGGTCGCCATTGGTGCATTGGTGCGTGCGCCTCTCCGTGAATTCCGCAAGCGCTGGCAGGCGTTGGTGGAATAAGATTGTGGTACAACAAAAACGGCAGATCATATGTGATCTGCCGTTTTGTTTATGCCGATGTAGTCTGATGATTAGCTGAGTTCGGGGACAAAACGCGGCAGCAGCGCACCGACCATGAAAGTCGTTACTTCAGGATATTTTGCGGCGGGTAATCCGTTGAAGCGGAAAGTAAAGACCTTACCTTCAAAGTCTGGTCCATAATTAACCTGATAATCGCCATTCGAGTGCTTATACAAAATGACCAACCCGTCTTGCGATGTGGCGATGGTCAAAATCGTTTGCGGGTTTTCAGGCAGCGCTGCTAAGTCTGCTGCCGGGACAAAGATCGCAAATTCTGGCACAATCTTTTTATCGACAACCAGAATGTTAATTCCAAAACTGCCTTCGTCTTTAATCGGGAAAATGGCAATTTTGTCGCAGTGATTGTAATTGATGCGACCGTCAGGGCACTGGGGCAGAATACGCGCAGCAGGCAAACCGCTCGGCAAATAGTAAACACCTGTTGCTGTAGCTACTGCCATAGCGTTGCAGCCAAGGTCAGGATTACCAATAATATCGAGCATATCCAGCTCTTGAACCACACCTGCACTCAGGTCAAACTCGATACTAAAAGTACCGGGAACAGCCGAGGTAAACGTCCCGCTGCCGACCTGTGTCGCACCGTCTGATACTGTAAATTCTATCGGGCTAGAGGCTGCATTGTCGTATGTAAAATCAATAATAATGTAGTCACGATAGGCAGTGATATTGTCAATATCAAACTGAACAACACAGCCCGCCAATACCGGCTGCGCTGCGCCCAAAAATACACAGCCCAGGGCGACAATTGTCGCACAAAATAAGCTCAGACGTTGCACTAACTTCATTTGCATTCCTTCCGACAGATAGTTAATTCCTTAACGGTAATCCATTTATTGATCATACAGCGACTACGAGTGATAAAGTGTTGATGTGACAGCGTTTCTTTAGCGGCAGTACTGCGCCTTCAACACGCGGCTGTGCTTACACGATGAATAAACCTGCGCTGGCAAGCCCCACTAAGAATGGACGATACGCATAAGTAGTCTGGTCATGCAGTCGTATATCCCCAACACTGGCTAAAAAGGTGAGGCTTCTTCATAATGAAGTTAGCCTATTGCATATGATTGTTCTGCCTATTGTATCCGGCATCAGGTAGTGAGGATCGATACATATCTAATGACTTTGCCAACAACTGCTTCCCCTGTCCTCAGTACCAACATGCTAGCCGTAGGTTATGCTATAGCCCGCAAACCGCCTGCCGTCATTGTAGATGAAATTAAAGTCGATTTGTTGGCGGGTGAATTGGTGTGTTTAATCGGCCCGAATGGTGCGGGAAAGTCAACCCTGATGCGCACACTCGCTGGGATGCAGCCGCCTTTAGTGGGACATATTACCCTTTCCGGCGACGACCTGACCACGCTGCAACCGCTTGAGTTAGCCCGCCGCTTGAGTATTGTGCTGACTGAAAGAGTAGAAGTCGGTGTGCTTTCGGCTTATACACTGGTGGCGCTGGGTCGCTATCCCTATACCGGTTGGCTGGGTGAACTGCGACCGGAGGATGAGATGGTCGTCGAACAGGCGATTAGGGCAGTTGGTGCGGCAGATTTGGCCGGTCGTAATATTGGCGAACTGAGCGACGGTGAACGCCAGAAGATCATGATTGCTCGTGCGTTAGCGCAGGAACCGGCTGTCATGCTGCTGGATGAACCGACTGCCTACCTCGATATGCCGCGTCGTGCCGAACTTATGACGATGCTGCGGCGGTTAGCGCGTGAAACTGGGCGGGCGATTTTACTCTCAACCCATGATCTTGATCTCGCATTACGAAATGCCGACCGCATCTGGCTGCTGCCGAAAGGTGGCAAACTGATCGTCGGTGCGCCGGAAGATTTGGTGCTGAGTGGAGCGTTCGAGGCGGCTTTTCAATCCGAAGGCGTGGCTTTTGATGCCTATACCGGTGCGTTCCGCAGCAGCGTGGCTGCGGCAGGTGATGTGGATGTGATCGGAGACGGTTTACCCGCCCTATGGACGCAGCGTGCGCTTGAACGTGAAGGTTTTTGCGTTAATCGTGGGGAAGGTAATGCATCGTTGCGAGTGAATGTCAACCAAACAGCACATGGAAAGACCCATTGGCGTGTACGCCGAAATGATACTGAGCAAACGTGCGCCTCACTTTATGAGGTGGTTATCTTGTTGAAATCACAGCCAGTCGAAACTTGAACGTAGAAGGCTCAGGTAGGAAGCTAGTAAAACAATTCGCGCCGGATTTCTGCGCTTCGCAGCACCTTAACCAACACGAGTGCCGTTAGCAGCGGCACGACACAGCCCAATACGACCATGAAACTAGCACTTATCAGATCAATCTCAAAAAATGGACGTGTACCGATCACTAAGCATTTTTCACAGTCATTAGCAAATACGGGCTTAAAGAAAAACTCGTTCGCAATGAGTATGGGGAATACCGCGCCTAACGTCATCGTCATGATTGTAAGCAGCATTAGGTTGGTGTAGTGCCACACTATACGCAAAGCTTTGCGCCATTGTAAGGGTGATGCGCTGGGTTTGCTGACCGGATAGCGGCTGTAATAAACATAAGCACGGGAGTTGTAGAGGCTGGTTTGTGCATTCTCGGAATGCCGGTGAAGGGTAGAAGCCATAAATATATACCTGCTTAAAATGAATATTATGGAGTCTGGGTGGAAATGCTGATGCACTCCAATTTATGAAAAATGTAAACAGTTACTTGAAATATTATGATAAGGAAATATTAAAGTCAATTAAAATAACCGTAAAGTTTGAAAATTCTATCCCTACAAACCATCTTCAAACGAACTTATACCTTTTCCCTGCTGTAATGTCCTTAACCTGTTCTTCATCATAACCCCCAATATTATGGGAGTTAAAAACCCTTATTTTCTTTCTATAATCCCCTCGTCTAGTGAATTTGTCTGATAAAGGAAAAAGGAAGTCATGGATATTGGTGGTTTGTTAGGGTTCTTAGGGTTGATCGGTTTTGTAATACTGGTAGTCGGTGCGGGTTTAGCCGTCGCCGCCAGTTCACAGGGGCGTTCGCCGCGTGGTGGAATATCACTTGCCATTATCGGTTTGATTGCAGGTGTATTGTTCAGCACCATCGGTCAAGGCATCATTTCTGTTCAGCCTACACAGGTTGCGGTTGTCACCAACGTGCTTAACGGTACGATTGATGAACCGCGCTCCGGTGGTGTGTATGTGATTGTACCGATCATGCAGCAGGTTTCGGCTGTTTATGATATACGCCAGCAAGAATTTAGCATGACGGCTAATCCGGTCGAAAATGAAACGGCTCTCGATAGCGCTGTCCAAGCCCAAACCAAAGATGGGCAGCAGGTACAGATGGATGTGACCGTTATTTACCGTATTATCCCTGATCAAGCGGATGACCTCTACCGCGCATGGAAAGACAATGGATATATTGACGGTTTTGTGCGCCCCATTACCCGCGCAGTTGTGCGTGATGTGGTTTCAACCTTCTCTGCCGAAGAAATTTATGGCGAGAAACGGGCTGAACTAAGTGCTGATATTCGCAGCGCTATGGAAGGCCGCTATATATCGGCCAATCTTGAACTGATTGAATTGGTTGTGCGCGAGATTAGCTTTTCGACCGACTTCACCGCTGCTATCGAGCAGAAAGTAATCGCTTTGCAGAACCTCGAACGTTCACGCACGGACGCAGCCCGTGCCGAAACGGAAGCGGAAGGCCGGGCTAACGCTGCTATTGCCAGCGCTCAAGGTCAAGCGCAATCGGTCGAGATTAACGCGAAGGCGCAGGCTGAAGCACTTCGATTGGTTAGCGAACAGTTAGCATCTAACCCCAACCTCATTCAGTATTTGTATGTACAAAATTTGAGCGATAACGTGCAGTTGGTTTTGCTGCCCTCAAACAGCCCATTCTTGTTTGACGCGAACAGCTTGATGCAGCAGGCCGGCGTTTCAACCCCGACTACGCCACAGCCTTCGGATACCGCAGTCATTCCAAATGTTGTACCAACGCCAACACCCGGCAGCTAAAGTCTAGCAGTACATAGAACACGCCCTATCATTCGACGAGTGATAGGGCGTGTTTGTTTTTATATATTTGAAAGCGTTTAATCATGATATTTGTTATCGTTCTAGAAACCACGTTTCTTATCAGGAGCGATAACAATGACTACTGAACACACCAGCCTGTTTACCCCTGCCGAAATCGACTATATCAAGAGCCAACACCTGTGCCGTATCGCCACTGCTGACGCGAACCAGCAGCCGCATGTCACCCCCGTGAGCTTCCGCTACAATGCAGAGGACGACACCTTTGATATTGGTGGTGCCTATGGATTTGCGACCCGCAAGCGTTGGCGAGATGTCGAGCAAAACCCGAAGGTGGCGATTGTGATTGATGATGTGTCTTCATCCGAGCCGCGGACAATACGTGGTATCGAAATTCGTGGTACAGCAGAACTGATGCAAACCGGCGGTGAAACGATTTTTAATGGTGCGGAGCCTCAGATGTTTCATATCACCCCTAAGCGCATCGTTAGTTGGGGGATCGAAGGTCATGCCTATGGGCCAGCCCACGCGCGTACCGTGAACCGCTAATCACCCGCTGTTGATGCTTACCCGTTCCAGCACAAGTGTTTGAGGGTGCGGTACGGCAACCACGCCGGAGCCAAAGCGACCCTGCGGTGTAACGACTGCATACTGGTTATCGATCCACGCGATGAAACCCAGCCGACCGTGCGGGGCAGTTGGGGCTTGGTGAACCGTGATGCCATCCACCGTGAAACTGATGCTGTCCCGCTGCCAATCTATCGTATATGTGTGACGTTCTAGAAGTAATCGGGTGTCCAGCATATGTTCGCTTACGCCAAGTGCCCGCTGCCCAATCGGCCATAGGCGGCGGTACAGTGCGGGTATGCGCATCAGCAGTACACCCGGCGGCGCAGTCGGCGTAAGTGCTAAAAACTGCCAGCGTTTTGCGTCGAGTGTTGCCGCTTTCCAACCTGCCCCACCGACACCCTGCGCTAACTGCATACGGTTGGGCGGTGCTGAAAAGAAAAACCATGCGACCTGCGGTAAGATTTGTCCACGAAATCCTTCCATAAATGGATGATTCCAGAAGCCGAAGCCGGCTGTCCCGACCAGCGGATAACCCGATGCAACCTCACCACCGGCTACACATTGGCTGATGACTTCTAACCGTACCGGTGCCTGCCAGCGGAAGTCTGCGTTAGCAGCGTAATCGGTTAACTGCGCGTCATGGTAAGCACTTGCGTCTGTTGGGGGGAGTGTCAGGTGCAGCGCCCCAGCTTGTTGGTGGGTGCTGCCGCTGCCGATGTGCGTAATATGCCACGGTGATGTGAGCGGATTTTGGAAATCGGTTTCGAGAGTTGGCACAAGGATTTTTGTCACAAATGTTTCAACAACAACGAGATTCAAACGTAGTCTAGCATATTATAGGGAATGGTGGTGAAAAACCGAACAAATTGTCAACTATTTCGCTAGTGTGACTTGAGAAAATGCGCCTGATTCGGTATCATTAGTGGATACGATTTATCATCTTTTTGCTCATCCAGTTGGATAAATCAGCAGGTGATGAACATGGATGACGGTCATTAGTGAGGTAACACGCCGTTGGATATTACATGGTATGGTCATAGCTGCTTCCGTATTACGGAGCGCAACCGAATCGCGATTGTGACCGATCCCTTTTCCGAAAATATCGGCCTGCCTGTCCCCAAGCTGAAGGCAGATGTGGTTACAATTAGTCATGACGAACCGGGACATAATAATGTCGAAACGGTGAAGGGTACATCCCACATTCTTACTGGCCCCGGCGAGTACGAAATTGGCAGTGTATTCGTCACCGGGCTAGAGCTTCATAAAATTGAGGATCAGATTGCCCGTTGGAATATTGCCTTTCGCTTCGAGTATGATAACCTAACGGTATTACACCTCGGCGATCTGGCGCATGTTCCTGATCAATCGGCTATCGAAAATTTTGGTGAGGTGCATGTCTTGCTGCTGCCGGTTGGTGGTGGTAATGGGCTGAATGCCAGTCAGGCTGCTGAAGTGGTCGGGTTGGTTGAACCCGCTTATGTCATCCCTATGCATTACGGGATGGAAGGCGTTAACCTCGATCTTGAACCTGTCGATAAATTTTTGAAGGCGATGGGTGTGACCACGGTTCACGAAACAGATGTGCTGAAGGTTTCCGGCAGCGACTTCCCTGAACAGGCTCAAGTCGTCTTGCTCAAACCTCAGGTGCAGGCATAGGGAGCATATAAGGCTATGGCATCGCTAGGCAAAGACAACGTTAAACTGTTGATGCGTTGGGATATTAAACCGGAACGCGAACAAGAGTACTTCGAGTTCGTTGTACGCGAGTGGGTTCCGGGCATCACCCGTATGGGCATGGAACCGACGGGGGCATGGTACACCGCCTACAGCCAAGACAAACAGTCGCAGATTTTGACCGAAGGTTTGGTCGATGATTTGGAAACCATGCGCGGTATCCTGCGCAGTGGTGATTGGAAGCACCTGCACGAAAAGCTGATGGATTTCGTCAGTAATTACGAGCAAAAGGTTGTTCGTGTCACCGGGTATTTCCAATTCTAGGTAGCGGTGCTTCCCATTAAGTAACAGAAAACGCCTGCATTGCTGCGGGCGTTTTGTTTTCCAATTCGGTTGAGCTGACCAGAAGCTTTAGTCGGCGGCTGACTTTGTTTTTGTTTTTGTTTCAGGCTTTGCCTCGGATTTGGCCGGCGCAGTGGTTATGCTGGTGTCGCTGCTTGCGGCAGGCGCATCACTCTTTGCGGCATCCGTTTTGGGAGTCTCGCCCTCTTTAGCCTTCACCGGGCTTGTGGCACTGTTGCGGCTGCCCGATTTGCTATCGTTCACGTAAAAACCGGAACCTTTGAATACGATACCCGCAGCGTGTACAACCCGCACAACATGCTGCCCTGTTTGTGGGTCAACCGTTAACGCTGGGTCGGAAAAACTTTGCTTAATGTCAAATGTTGTACCGTCTTCACGGCGATAAGTATACAAGGGCATTGGGTCACTACCTCAAATCAAACGAGTTCAAACGATTATCACCCTAATATCATACACTACTTTCTAGCACAGTCTACCTGCGACTGCTAAATTCTGATGCAGATTTTACATGCTATATTGATGTGGGAAGAGGATTAATTCTCGCTCTGAGAGGGCGCGCGCAGCGTAAAACTAAAGGTACTGCCTTCACTGGCTGTACCACTGCTTTCGACATCGACTGTGCCACCGAGTTTTTCGGCGATGTTCTTGACGATAGTGAGTCCGAGGCCGTGGCCTTCAATTTTGTGCTGCCCTAAGCGCTCGAATTTGTTAAACAGGAGCCGCTGTGCCTCGGCATCCACACCCTGCCCATTATCATGCACCCAATAACGGATAAAACCGTCGTCCAGCGTGGTTGCGCCAACAGTCACGATGGGAGGTGTACCGCCGTATTTGATGGCATTATTGATGTAATTAACAAAGGCTTCTTCCAGCCATGCATCAATACCCATCGCTTCTGGCAGCGAGCCTTCGACATTAATCTTGGCGCTGCGTTTGGTGGCGAAGGGCTGCACCCGTAGTATCGCTTCTTCCAAGACGAGGTTCATATCGACGACTTGCGGGAGGATAGTCGATTGGCGGGTTTGTGCCAGCGTCAGTAGAGCCTCGACAATATCATTCATCTTATCGGCGGCAGCCAGTAAGTTGCGCAGGTAGCCGAGATTTTCTTCGTCGAGCGTATCCTCAAGATTCATTTCCATCAATCCGCCGAAGCCCACGATCACCCCAATTGGATTACGCAAGTCATGGGCGACATTATCGGCATAGGTATCCAACTCGGCGATAATTTTTTCACTTTGCTGAATTTCGTCTTGTAGGCGAAGGTTCTGGTTAAATTGGGCCTCGGCCTCTAATCGGGCTTTTTCAACCTCGTATAAAGCTTGAAGTGTTTTCTGGCGGTTGTCGGCTTCTTCATTGAAAACCTGTTCACGCAGCTTTTGATACTGTTCTAGCTGATCAAATGCTGCCGCGAAATCACCCATTTGCTTGTAAATCCGTGCAAGCTGCTGGTGAACATCAACGATTTCTGGCTTCGCATCAAGTGACTGAAAGATGTTGAGTGCGCTCATGAGATGCAGCAGCGCTCCTGCCGTGTTACCTTGTTTGAAGAGAAAGAGCGCACGGGCTTTTTGGATCGAAGCCTCATAAATAGGCGCATTTGCGTTGCGGATACGCAGAAGGGCTTGCTCATAGTAGTTTAGGGCACTCGCAGTATCAGCCTTCTTAGTATAGGCGTTGCCCAAATTGAGCAGGGATATGGCTTCACCGACGACATAACTTTCGCGTTGCGCAATCTTTAAACTGTCAAGCGCATAGGTAATCGCTTCATCCGAGAGTTCAAGGCTGTTCATGTTTTCGGTGATATTCAACAGGATATTGACCAGCACAATTGGTTGGTTGGTGGTCGAGCGCATAATTTCCAGCGCCTGCAAGTAATGGTCAAGCGATTCTTTGTGATTACCGATTTTGCTATATTCTTGACCGATATTACTGAGCGCGGTCGCCATCCGCCTCGGATTATCAAGTCGTTTGCTGATCGTTAGCGCCTGTGTGAAGCATTGGAGCGCGTCGGCACGGTTGCCGATGACGATATAGTTGCTGCCGAGGATGGTAAGCGCATCGAATTCTTGTACATCGAAGTGGTGGCTGCGTGCCTGCCGCAAACCCTCTTGCACACTCATAAAGGAACTGCTGTAGTCGGCTTTGCTGTATTCGGCCCATGCGCGATTGAGAAGGGCAACGACCGCGTTTTCAGGATTATCTAACTCGTGCGCTAGGAAATAGGCTTCGTCCGATAATAGCAAAGCACGCTGCGGATCAACTTCGCACAGCGCTTCAGATAGTAGATTAAGTGCAGCAAGTCTTTCTTCAGGTGTTGCAGCCTGTTGAAGCGCTAACTCGCGTGCTTCCAGTGATGTTGCCATAAGTTGTGGTTCAGTGTCGCTTCTGCGTCAATCGATAGGATGAGTTAGGCGCAAAGATCTCCTGTGTGAGATAGCGCAAAATATAACATATGTTTTGCTATAGAGTGCCGGACAAATCAGTTGAAGTTCGGTGAAGCGGTGTCTTGGCAAGCAGCAGACTTTATGTAGTAGCGAAATCAGGCGGACTGCTCTACGTAGGAGAAGCCCGCATTCAACAAAACAGTGTTACAACCGGTATTAGCAGCTATTACCGCAGCGTACCGGAATTGTCAGATTGATTACCCAACCGCCCAGGTTAACAGAGATAGTGATACTTTGTGGGGTAGGTGTCGGGGCAGGTGTATTCTGTGCTGCCGCTGGTAGTACGGTTCCTGCGACCATGAGCATAGCGGTTATGAGAATGAGTGAACGTTTCTTCAGAGACTTCATCTTTTCGCCTTACTTTTATGGTCTACTTATCAACTTAATTTCATTATATGACGAAAAATTAATATTACTGTGAAATAAACGTAAATTTTATGTCAACTTTGTCAGTTTGTTAATACAGAGGCGAAAAAGTGTAAATCTTTTCCTTAAAATGTGCTTTTGTGATACAGATGCTAACCCCTTTAATCACTAGAGTTGCCTAACAGTAACCCTAGTGATTCTAATTTTAGGGGTGTGCCTTGCCCACGTTAACTACTTACCCACCCAATACCCGTACCACAACCTGCGGCGTAATGAAGGCTTCGATGAACGCAGCCAGCACAAGACCGGGTATGACCAGTCCCAGCGCGATTTTGAGGGTGTCGCCCAAGGTCATTGACCATGCCTGCCCAACGGTTGTACCGTGTGGGAGCTTGGTGACGATGGCACCCATGCGAAGCGCTGCGGCTGCGGCGAGTACGATCACTGGAATTTCGACGATGCCGTGTGTCAAGATGGCAGCTAGCATAAACGAGGGGTTATAACCTGCGGCTACGACCTGTGTGAACAAATAGCCGAGAATGAAGTACACGGCGGGAGTGAGGATGAGCGCAGCCGCGCCGAAGGTGAACAGCGATAGAATAAGAGCTGCCAGCAGAATGCTGCCATTTTGAGTGATAATCGCCATCATAGCGCCGGTTTGGGTAGGGATGCTGAGCAGCGGCCTAAGGAAAACGGCTGCATCACTCATCAGTGCATCTTTGGGGAGGTGAAGCTGCCATTCCGGCATTTGCCCGACAATGAACCCACCGACTAAAGTTAGCACAAACACGCCGATGGTTATCCACAGCGCTGGCCCCAAACGGCGCACGGCGGCGAACACGCCTTGCTTATACCATTGTACGAGGCTGCGGGCAGGTGTGCCTTTGTCATCGACTGAGCGTACCCAACGCCAGATATTGCGGAAGATACCCTTTAAGTTGAATTCATCAATGGTACGACCGAGGAGTTCTTCACGGTTAAAAACGGCATTGCCGACGCGCAGCAGCAGAATCGTTACCACAATCATAGCCACGATGATCGCCCACAGCGATAAAATGCCACTGGGTGACTCGGCATCTGGCGCGAGGAACATAATCGCGCTTTCGGCCTGAATAAGCAGCGTCATGGGGATAACGATGAAGCTCGCCAGCAGGTTAGCAGCGCGGGTACTGGTGGTCTGGCTGGATACGACGACGGCGCCCGTGACCATAACCAGCGCTTGTACGATGGTGAGCACCATAATTTGAACGATCAACGCCGCCGGAGGCCGCCACGCGAGATCACCCAACAATAGGCTGCTAAGGTAGACCAACATGCCACCGATGCTGGCTGCCAGCGGGGGGATCATCGCGGCGAGTGTTTTGCCGATATACAGTTCAGTATTGGAAAGGGGCGTACTGAGCAGCGGTTCGAGGCTGCGACGTTCTTTTTCGCCCACGAATGTTTCCAGCGCGATGACCAGCGAAATTGAAATCGGGAAGAAGCCGACGATCATCAGCAGGAAAGGGATGGTACGTTCGCCGATAATTTCTGCGCCGTAGTCGGAAACAAAGCCCAAGAATTTGCCTGCCAAAAACTGCGCCACGAAGGGGAAGCCAAACGTCAGGATGATGATGGGCGTGATGATACGCCAGTCACGGAAGCTGTCGCGCACTTCGCGGCGGGTGATGATGAGCGCGTTACTGAGGGTTTCGCGCCAGCCGATGGTGGAGGGGCTGGGAATATAAGTTGTGGCCGGTGTAGCCATAGAATACTGCTCCTGCTTTTTTAATTCGAGCGCACAGCCGTGCGCCCCTACACGAATTGTTTGATGGGGTTAGCGCTGGTCGTCGTTCGTGCCGCCTTCGTCCTCTTTAACCACCTGCAAGTAGATGTCCTCTAACGAGCGCGTGATTGGCGACAGCGTGACTACATCGACACCCAAGCCAGCGATACGACGCAGGAGGGCGGGATTGGTGGTTTGTGGTTCGGCGACCTGAAAGCGCAGCCAGTCGCGACCGGTTTCGGTGACTGTTACCAGATCGCCAATGTCCTTTGCTAAACCGTTCATAACACCGGCGACGCGCAGTTCCATCATGGGTTCACCGACGAACTGCCGCGCTAATTCGTCCATCGTGCCCTGCGCGATGATGCGGCCAGAGCGAATAATAGCGATTTTGTTGGCGAGGCTTTGGGCTTCGGTCAGGTTATGGGTGGTGATCAGAAAGGTGCGCTGTTCGTCCCGTTGGAGTTCAATGATGGCATCGCGAACCAGCTTGGCGCTCAGTGGGTCCATAGCCGAGGTAGGTTCGTCCAAGAGTAGGACGGGCGGGTTGTGGAGCATCGCCCGTACCAGCGCTAACTTCTGCTTCATGCCTTTGGAATAATCACCCAGACGCTTGTCGAGGGCGAAGGTGAGGTCGAAGCGTTCCATGAGTTGAAGCGAACGGCTTTTACGGTCAGCAGCGTTCATGCGGTAGATACGCCCGAAGAAGTCGAGATACTCGATGGCCTTCATACGTTCGTATAAGCCGTGCTGTTCGGTGAGTACCCCGACTTTCGCCCGTACCATTTCCGGCTCGGTCAAGACGCTGTGACCGGCAATGGTTGCCCAGCCGGAGGTGGGTTCAAGGATGGAGGTGAGCATACGGACGGTGGTCGTTTTACCAGCACCGTTCGGGCCGAGTACGGCGAGGACGCTGCCGGGTGGGATGTTGAGTGATACTTTTTTAACGGCTTCAAAGCCATCGAATACTTTCGTCAGTTCATGGGCTTCGATCATAGTTCTTTACCTAAAAGTAGGTGGACAGAAGGGAACAGCTTATCTATTTGGCATAGATGCCCACCTTTTATTATCACATGGGATTGTTAGTCGTGCGGGTTAAGGTTACCTGAGGGGAGCGTTGAGGGGCAACCGATGAAAGGATGACTATCGAGGTTTCGGGCAACAGTTTGTCAGCTTTTTTACTGGCAAAAACGGCGATTTTTCTACAATTCGTATCTATATTCTATGAAATTGCCATTTAAATCGGCGGGATGCTCGGTGAGAACTGCTGCAATTTTGGCAAAAGGTCTGCCGCCGCTATCGTTGCTGCAAAAGTCCTGAGTCGTTAGCTGCCAGTCTCCAGTCAAAGGCAAAAAGTAAGGATTAATCGCCAGCCTACAGGAGGCTGCACAGAAAGCATAGAGAAAGACAAAGGCGATTTAACCGCCAAGACGCCAAGATCGGTAAGACTACACTAAGTGGTGGACGTACTATCGACCCCACCCCCACGCTGCGCAGCCTCCCCGTAGT
>JAPUDW010000209.1 GCA_027492915.1 Bacteroidota bacterium
ATTTCTCGCGCAAATTGTGGCAAAATGAGTACCGGACAAGCCTTGTATGCTGTCCCTACACCCATCCAAAACAATATTTGTTCTCTCAAATCTTGATGTAGGGACGCGATATATCGCGTCCGGTTTCACAATTTTATCCTCCACGCTATTGTGTGGCGGTATCACGGTTGTGCGCCCCAGATGCACCACGTTAAGGCGTTTGCTACAAGCGGCTCATAGGCTTGTCCCGTTATAAAAATGACACAGTTAGTGTCGCATCAGGCTAAAGCCATGATGCTACCTGCGACCGGACAAGTCTGCTAAAGCGACTTCAAAAGCAGGTATTTGAGCGAAAAAGGTTCTTAAGTTGATGGATATGGGGCACACGGTTGTGTACCCCTACAAGCAGATGACTGTTTCGGTGAGGTGCCTAGATCGGCTCGATCCAATATTGACCGCTGCCGCCTTCCGGCGTCCAACCGATGAGGCCGTTATAGTTGACCTGATACCAGTACAAGCCACTGGCGCAGGTGGCGTTGCTCAAGATGGCGAACACGCCGCCCGGTGGGATCTGCCCGATCAACTGGGCGTTACTATCCGGCAGCAGGCGGATGTTGTTGGGCAAACCGGGGGTCACACGGGAGTAGCGCCCCGCGCCCAAACGCGGCGTGGGTGCGCTGGAACAATTGATGGCTGAGGTTGTTGGGGTTGGTACGACTACACCGCCGCTGCTGACGGGAACGCCGGTCGTGTTATAGGCTGTCACGAAACGCGCGTTCACCCAACCGATGATGCCGTTGACGTTTAGCTGCCACCATGTCGTGCTGCTGTTGCGCCCCACAATCGGGTACGACTCATTGCGATTGATCTTGGTCAAAATCGCGCCGTTGATGGGGTCAGGCACAGCGCGAACGTTGAGACGATATGCACCCGTCACCGTGGCATATGCGCCGGTAATGACGGGCGGCACGGTGGGGATAGGTGTGGCGATACCCCCACCGTTACCCAGCGGCAGGAAGCTGTAATTCATGAAGGCCGCGCCGAGCGCTTCGTAGTACTCTATCAAGAAGGTGTGCTGGCCTGCCGAGAGCGTGACATTAACCGTATAGGTTTGTCCGGTCGCGGAATGCCACTCGTTGATGTAATAGATATTATCGACTGCTACCCGCACACCATCGTCAGCTTTGACAATCATTTGATAGGTGCCAGCGGGCAGCGTTTGGACACTCGTCCAGCGGGCTGAGAAGTTATCAACCGGAATGCTGGCGGTTGGTGAACCGCTGCCCCAATCATGGCTGGGTGTGGCCTCGGTTTGGATGAGCGTCGGTGAACTGAATAGGCTGGGGTTGGCGAAATACTGCGCCGTCCATGGGCCGCTGCTCGGCACACCGGGATTGGAATTGTTCAGCGGTGGGAAGTTTGGGCCGCCGGGGTTGGTCGCCAGATTCGCCCATGTTACATAAACGTAAGCGTTACCCGCTGACTCGGCATAATCCACCTGAATGTGGTGCGTCCCCGCCGCCATCTGAATATCCGCCGAAACGATCTTCGCCACGGATGCGTTGGTGAAGGTGTCGATGAGTGGAACACGGTTGTAGTCCACCCATACCCGCACTTGATCGTCCGCCAGCGCCCAAAAGCGGTAAGTACCGGCGTTGAAGTAGGGGTCGGTGCCGAAGCGCGCGCTAAAGTTATCCGCATCAATGCCTGACTGCGGCGAGCCGCTGCCCCAATCAAAGGCTACCGCGTTATCCTGCCGTTGGATAATTGACCGCCCGTACAAAATATTGTTGTTGAAGAACTCGGTGTTCCACACGATGCCCGATTGTGCCGCCGCTGGCATGATATTCATACCGACGACCAGCAGTACCCCTATAAATAGACCTAACCATTTGCGAGACATGATGCCCCACTCCTTATGCCGCGCCGATACAGTTGGCGCACTTTAAACGTGTTCGATGAATAACTTCATTATAGGCGGAATCGTATCGACCTGCGCACCGCGCATGATGACCGTCAGGTGGGCGAAGGATGGACGTGGGCTGCGCGTATTGGAGCCGGCTAAAGGCGGCGTTATAGTCGGGTATTTTGGCTCGGTCGATGAGGGGTTATCCTCAAACAGTGACGGCTGCCGGACAAAAATTAGCCTTCAGCCTCCGGCGGGTTTATGGTCATGTTTTCCGCCGAATAACCCCACGACGCGAAAGCTACGTCACGGTTGGGGTGGTGAATGATGGGCAGCGTGATACCCCGCTCCAAATCCAACAGGTAGATTTGCAAGTCGCCGCTGTGTGGGAATGGAAAGCCGGCGAACAGGATATAACGTTCATCGGCAGACCAGTCGGGAAAGATGGCGGTTCCGGCGCGGTCGGTGATCTGCTGTACAGCGCCGGTATCCAGATCAACCATGAAGATTTGCTGGTAGGTGTTGTTACCCCGTGTGTCCATCGTCAGGATAGCCCGACTGCCATCGGCGGAAAGCGACGGCCACGAAATCGGGTTTGCGCCAATGCTCATGCTATTGAGTTGGTCGGTGCAGCCTTCAGGTTGGTCAAAACAGGCTGTGTAAAACCACACGAAGCCATTTTGCAATTGGTCGCCAAACAGCATCCGGCTGCCATCGGCTGACCATGTGGGTTCGGTCAGGATGGCGGTTGGGCTGAGTTGAACCGTTTTCTGCAAACAGTCACCCGTGCCATCCCAGCAGCCACGCGTGTATAGGGTGGTCGTCACATCAGTCCGGTTGGCGTAGGTCGCGATGATTGCCCCACCCGCGCCCCATGCCAAACGCACATCACCAGAAGCGTCGGCGATAAGCGTTGGTTCGCAGGTTTGCAGCACCAATAAGCAGTAGGTCGGGTAAATAAACCAGTCATCATTCATATGGACGGCGATATAGTCCCCATCCGGCGACCACTGTGCAACCGGAAATGAAAACAAGCTGTCCAGCACAAATTGGTTGTCGCGGTGGCAGCCCGCCCAGAAGCTCTGGCAGTTCAATTCACGGGTGAAGAGTTGGTAGCTGCTGGTGTCGCCGTAAAGGATGGGTGGAAAGCTGGTTTGCACTGCCCGCGCCAGCCCGGCCAAACTGGCGCTGACTACCAGCATCAGGGCTAACAGGCGAATTGCGAAGTGTGAGAAAAATGTGAACATTGTAAAAAATGGCAAACGAAGATACGCCTTAAGTATTTCAAGTTTGTAATGTGGTTTATGATAAATGTAAAGGGATCACACCAAGCCCGGTGATTGATCTGGTGTAGACTGTGAATGACACGCGGCAATTATGCAATACGATCATGATGTTACAACCCTGACTCCCCGTCACATCGTTGATGCGTTTCAGCGCGCCTACTACCAAGTATATGGGCGCGAGGCACAGGTCGTCCATATGTTTGCCGAGTGGTACACCGTCAATGGCGAAACCGTCCACCGGATGACCCTGTTCAGCGAAACGGCTCGTCTGCGGGATTTCGCCAAACAACAGCAGGAGCAACAGCAGCAGCAGTTCATTCAACAGCTCTTGTTGGAGCAAGAAGAAGCCGCTGTCGCCCAACAGGAAATGCAGTTTGCCCACCAGCAAGCCGCTGTCGCCCAACAGCACTCCTATTATACGCAGCCACAGCAGCCGCAACAATCGCAGCCGTCACGCCCTGCTGAAAAGCCCAAAGCCGACCGCAGCATGATTCAACGCCTGATCTCGCGCCTACGCGGGTCGTAAACACCTCACGCAAAAGTTGCATGTGTCTAAGTATGTTTAAATGAAATTAAGCCGTACAACTTCATAATTAGCGTGCTTGAAGATAGTCAATGTATCTTGTAATGCCTCAAAATACAGAAGCAAATCTTCTGATGTGTAGAAACCGTCTTTATCTACTAATCGAGAGATCTTAAAGACATCAATTAAGTCTTTAACGTTTACTATTACTGCATCGATAGACTGCCAACATTTTGATCCATCAATGATGATCTGCTGAAATTCGTTTTCGCTAATTCGATACGTTGGATCAGAATTGCGTTTGGCGTACCACTCATATTCATCCTCAAGATATGTTCCACCGATTTCATTAGCATCACTCCAGATACAATCCATAATCGGCTTGAAGATTTCACATACAGGTTGACCTATACAAGTGTGAAATTGTTTAAAGTATTCATCCGGCACGACTTGCTCATCTGTATTTGTGAGACAATATGAACCTAACCCCATCAAGAAAGATAAAATAAGGTTGCCACCTTTAGAGGGCAAGCGACTAACGACAAGCTGCGAGCCATAACCTGCCTCAACATTCAGATGAAACATCAGTTATGCTCACGCGAAGATGACCGTTTTGTTGTTGTACACCAACACTTGATGGTTCAGGTGGTAGCGTACCGCGCGTGACAGCACCAGTTTCTCCACATCCTTGCCCTTCCGCACTAAATCCTCAACCGAGTCGCGGTGGTTCACGCGCATGATGTCCTGCTCGATGATCGGCCCTGCATCAAGTTCGGCGGTCACATAATGGCTACTCGCGCCGATGATCTTGACACCGCGCCCGTGCGCCCGATGGTAGGGCCTGGCTCCGGCGAAGGCAGGTAGGAACGAGTGGTGAATATTGATGATGCGGTTCGGATAGTAGCTGACGAAATTTTCCGAGATGATCTGCATATACCGTGCTAGCACCACGAAGTCGATCTTAAATTCCTCCAACAGCGCTAACTGTGCTGCCTCGGCCTGCGGTTTGGTGTCTTTGCTCACGGGTACCACACGATAGGGGATGCCGAACTTGGCGGCGAGTTCGCCCATATCAGGATGGTTGCTGATGATGACCGCAATATCCACTGCCCACTCACCCGATTGGTGACGGTAAAGGATGTCATACAAGCAGTGTGCTTCCTTCGACACAAAGATCGCCATGCGCGGAATCTGGTCGGAAAAGTGGAGCTGCCACGTCATATCAAGCTGGGTCGCAATCTCATTAAAGCGGATGGCAACTTCATCGCGGCTGATTTGGAAGTTCGTTAAATCCCACTCGACGCGCATAAAAAACACGTTCTCCTGCGCGTCCACATGCTGGTCGAGGTGCAGGATGTTGCCGTTGTGCCGCGAGATAAAGTCCGTCACCGCCGCGACCAAACCTTTGCGGTCGGGGCAGGAGATGAGCAGCGTGGCAGAAATCGGCGTTGGTAAAAGGTCGGGTGCGTCCATAGTAATTCCTGTACCCCGCCCCTAGACCCACTCTCTAAAGTCGCTCATAGCCGCTTCGCAGAGAGGGGAATAAAGGCAGGGAAAATCTATTGAAAAGCGTATATAACTGATGACGATACCATACTTTAATTAAAAATTCGCTTGGTTCGATTACACAATAAAATAACCCCGATGATCGGCAGGAATAACAAGCAGGAGCGATGATCAGCAGTAGAAGGGTGTGCCAGCGCCATATTTAACTTGCTTCTCTGCAAAGCAGCGATGAGCGACTTTAGCGCGTGAAGACGGGAGGGCGCACATCTTGCATAGAAATACCATTAACTATTTTGCTCACTTCCATCAGAATTATTAAGGATGCACAAATAATTAGCCATTCTCGCCAAAAAGCTGATATACTATTGGTGCTTTCAAGCCCATACGAGCCGCTTGCTTTTGTGTTTTACTACCAATAAGCATTCGAGTTCGCCAAGTGCGATCAGCATATTTTAGGTGCTATTATGTTCGTAGACCCTGCAAGACTGAGACCCAGACACCGCAGATCCCTACATCCGGTTTCATCATCGAATTACCAACCTCCTGCCACCACGTCAAAATTATTGATGGTTTTTATTCCGGGTAAGGCTTCTTTCCAGACCGATTTTTGCATCAATCTCTGATCGACCTACATAGGGCTGATTGAACGGTTTCCGGTGTATTTGCATACCCGGCTGCTGGTCATTTCAGTTATTTTTGCGTTCACGAATGCAGCGAAGGATTTATAGATGTCCGATTTTATGTTTAAACAATTGATTAATGGGGAATGGGTCGGTGCTTCCAACGGTGGGACATGGGCTTTGCTGAACCCTGCCACCGAAGAAAAATTACTCGATATTCCGTATGGGGATGCCGCTGATGCCCGCGCCGCGATTGATGCCGCCGCAGCCGCCTTCCCCGCATGGTCGCGCAAGACCCCTTATCAACGTGCCGAAGTGCTGATGAAAGCCGCTGAATGGCTGTTGGCGCGGGTCGATGAACTGGCGGTTATCACCACCGAAGAAAGCGGTAAGCCGCTGTCCGAGTCGTTGGCTGAGTGGCGCAGCGCGGCGAACTACATCATCTGGAATGCTGAAGAAGCCAAACGCGCTTACGGGCGTACCATCCCCGCCCGTGTGGCAACCCGCCGCATCATGGTTATTCAGCAGCCATTGGGCGTAGTCGGCACCATCACCGCATGGAACTTCCCGGTGTATAACGTCGTGCGCTGCTGGTCGGCTGCATTAGCCGCTGGCTGTACGGTCGTTGGCCGCCCATCCGAATACACCCCGCGCTCGGCGATGATGATGGCGCAGGCCTTCCACGAGTCGGGCGCACCGGCGGGTGTCATCAACTGCATCAATGGGGATGCGGCGGCGATGGGACAGGTCATGCTGCAAGACGAACGACTGCGCAAAATCAGCTTCACCGGCAGCACGCGTGTCGGCAAGCTGCTGATGGATGGCGCGTCGCAAACCGTCACCAAACTCTCGCTGGAACTCGGCGGTAATGCGCCGTGCATCATCTTCCCTGATGTGAATGTTGAAGAAGTCGCGAAGCTTTCGGTGGCATGGAAATACCGCAACGCCGGACAGGTGTGCGTCGCCCCGCAGCGCTTCTACGTCCACAGCAAAATTGCAGACGAGTTTACCGACCGCGTTGCCAAAGCGTCGCGTTCGCTGCGCGTGGGTAACGGCCTCATCAAGAGTACCGAAACCGGCCCACTGATTAACGCCGCCCAGCGTGACCGCGTGGAAGCAATGGTCGAGGAAGCGGTGGCGGCAGGTGCCACTACCCTTAGCGGCGGTTCGCGCCCCTGCGATATGCCTGCGGGTTACTTCTACAGCCCGACGGTGGTAACAGGGTTGAAAGACACCATGCGCCTGTACACCGAGGAAATCTTCGGGCCGGTTATGCCCATCGTCACCTTTGATGATACCGATCAGGTGCTGGCGATGGCGAACTCGACACCCTACGGGTTGGCAGCGTTCGTCCAAACCAACGATTTAAATACATCCGTCCGCATGTACGAGGGACTCGAATTCGGCATGGTATGCGTCAACGATTGGCTGCCTGCCACGCCCGAAGCCCCATTCGGCGGCATTAAACAAAGTGGATTGGGTCGCGAAAGCGGCAGCGAAGGACTGGAAGAGTATATGGAAAGTAAGATGGTTATGATAGGAGGCATTGGATGAACGCCAAACACGTCCCAAGAACAATGGTCTTGCCAACGTCGGCGAAATTTGCGCGCCCGTTGGCAAAGATGCAGAGTGTGATTTTCCCCACGCTCACCCACGATGAACTGCTGCGGGAAGAACATTACATGCATCACATGGAGCTGTTCCCACAGGGGCAGTTTACGGCAGTTGTGCATCATAATGAAAAGTGGACTGTTGCCGGATCAACCGTAACCTTCCGCGTCAAGTGGTCATTTTTTGAAAAACCGCACACATTTGTTGAGGCTGTATCCGACGGTTGGATGGATAACCACGACCCCGAAGGCGAATGGTTGTACGGTGGCGACCTGAGCATTCATCCCGATTATCGCGGCCTGCGTTTGGCAAGCCAATTGTATGACGCCCGCAAAGCGCTCGTTCGCCGCCTGAACCTCAAGGGCGAGGTTGCCGGTGGGATGCTGCCCGGTTATCACCGCTACCGCGAACAAATGGGGATCGAAACTTATGTCGAGAAAGTGACACATGGCGAACTGACCGACCCGACGTTGACCCCCCAATTACGCAACGGGTTCAAGGTCAAGGCGGTGCTGTACGATCACATTACCGACCCGCGCTCCGACAACTGTGCAGCGCTCATCGTGCGCCCGAATCCCGGTCATGAGCCTTACCGTGTACGTACTTACGCCCTAACCTAGTCGAGGATCGAGGTAAACAAATCAATCCGTAATGGAAAACATAGAAACGTCTTTGTAGGGGCGGCTGCGGTATAACCGGGTCGCCCCTGCTGATTCTTATAGCTGAATTGCTTCGAGGATTAACTTACGTTCTCAGGGCGTAGTTCGTCAAAATCTTCATTCACCCTATGACAATTTCGGCACCCTCGCCTACGCACTGTCATAACTGTCCCAAACGCATCCGTTTAGTAAATATTATCCCACTTACCATAGCCCACTTCACCGCCGTCGCTGTAACGGTCACACTTGACCTATTCCGGTGCGGACTGTATATGCCTTAAACCGTTTTACGCACGCGATGGTAATGGGTGCGGGCTTTGGCGCGGTTGCCACACTGCGTCATGCTGCACCAGCGGCGGCTGTGGTTTTTGGATGTGTCCAGAAATAACCATGTGCAGTCGTCAGACGCGCATTCCCGCAGATGGTGTAAATCGCGGGAAGTCAGCACTACAGAAGCCGACCACAACACCGGCCACAACATCGCGCCCAAATCGTGGTCATCGCGCCGGTATATCCAACGATATTCGTTATCCGGCACGGTCGCCATCTGCATGTGGGTCATGGCCTGGGAGAGCATCGCGTTAAAGCTTTCCATATCGGCTGCTGCGGGTGGTTGCCCTGCTGCCGCTGCCGACAGCACACGGTAGATGGTATCGCGCACCGTGATGGCATACTGCAAGACAGACGCGGCTTCCTCCGGTTGGGCATCTGCCGTCGTCAGCAGTTGCTCACCCTGCGCATCACTTACCGCACCGGCGAAGGTCGCCCACTCGACCAAATGGGCATACTTATGCAGAAACTCGGCATCAGGCTTGGAAGGATGCTCATCCGAGGTGTTGGTAAAGTCCAGACAAAGACGCTCCCGCAGCAAACCATACTTTTCGATGTCCGACGTATTAACCATTCGTCCCTACCGTTCTTACACCTAAAGTCTGATTGACAGGTTAGGCTGAATCGTGATATTATAACCATCAAAGCAATTATAGCAGGTTAGTAAAAACCTGTAAAGGTAAGTGGATCATGTTTGAATGGATGGAACACGCGACGCAGATTAAGCCGCGCACGTTCACACAAAACCCTGAGGAACAGCAGTTGATAGAGGAAGCACGCCTCGCTGTAGAGGAACGTGCGCCGCTGGTTCATCAGGCATTGGCAGGCTTAGGCCGCCAACTCACCGGCTGGGGCGAACGCCTTCAGGAACGTTATGACAGCGCTTCGCAAATGCCGCTGGATATGCCGCCGCTGGAAAAAATCACTAAATAACGGATTGTTTTTTTCGCCTCCTCAATCATGGGGAGGCGTTTTTTATGACTCTGCGACCAATAACTGCCCTAACCGCCCCTAAACTTTGCTCACTTTAGTAACCTTGAGCCGCATCACGATCAACCCCGCCGGAATCCATTCTGCCAGCAGCTTATCCGCGCTTTCTTGAGTCGCCTCGTAAGCATAGGTGATTTGCCGCGTCCAACGGTGGTCAACGTCTTCCTCTAGCGAGAATTCGCCCTTAATCAAGTAACCTTCGCCCGGCGGGTCGCCGCCAATTTGGATCGAGCCTTTTGGGTTCGCCTTAATAAAATCGACCTTGCGTGTTTTACGATAGCCAAAGACGATCACATCATCACCATCCATGCCGTACCAGACCGGCACGACATGCGGGTACCCATCTGCGTCAACAACGGCCATCCGCACAACGACAGGTTTTTGCAAAAAAGCCCGTACTGTATCTGTTAAAACCATAATAAAAACCTCTTTCACTAAGCAGATCAGATATAAACAATAACGTTATAACGAACTCTCAATCACATCCCCTAACGGCGGCGCATACGGTTGCAGCTCATCAACGCCCAGTAAACGAACTGCCGAATGGACACCCTCCGCTGGTACTGCGTTTTGCAATTGGACGATGAGTTTGTAGGCGAGAACAACACTATCATCGACATATCGTGCCATCGCCGCCTCATTTAGATGCACATAGGGGTGGTCAATATTACGCTGCGGGCTGGGAGTGCTGTAAAACGTGCGAATTTCACTGAGCGAATGGGTCAACGCCTCGTGGGGGACGAAATCCAGATACGGGGGCGGATTGGGCGCTGGGACGTACACCCGCCAGAATAGACATTCAGGATGGTCACGCAGGTAGCAGAAGTCGAGGTGGTACCAATCGCGCTTGAACGTTGCCCATAATTCGCTGTGAGGGTTATCAACCAGTTCAGGGTAAATTTGCTTATAAGCGGTATTCAGCCGCCGCGACCACAAATTATCGCACAGTAAATGAACAAAATAACCCAAGCGGAAGCTGTAATCGGCGAGGTCATCCTCCGGTTGCCTGCCCGCCACATACGCCCGATAAAACCTCAGGTCGTGAATTTTATCCTCACCCTCACCGCGACGCAGGAAATGGGTTACTTCCTTCGGCGGGTCAAACGCCGTCCAATCGGCATTCGGCTTACCGGAATCCGGCGCGAGGTTGCCGTACATAAAAGCCGTTTCGTCGAGGTGTGGCAGCAGCCTAAACAAACCTTCCGCTACCCTCAAATGGGCAATCCATGTCGCCATTAGTCACACTCCTTCAATGCCAAGGCCCTTATTTTAAACCGTTTATCCCCTGCCGAAAGTCACCGTTGGCTCATCATCGACAGGGCGTTGGTAAACACTTTTCGCAGTTTTACTGATTTTGTGGTGCAAAATTGTTGGGGCATTCTATAATAGGTCGATTAAAATCCCCTTACCCCATTGGATGAAACCTCGCGTGGATAGGCTAAAAACCTTCGAAGATAAAATTACTAACGCTCAAACACCATTTGAGCGCGTCGATGCACTCAATGATCTGGCAAAAAATAACAGTAATGGTGATACTGTCCGCGCTTTTGCATGTGCGACCGAAGCCTATGCCTTAGCCAAGCAACTGCAATATGAACGTGGGATTCTTGATAGTTTGCTGAATCTGGCATGGAGTTCCCATTGTCACGCGGATTACCCTAAATCAATCGAGTATGTCATGCAGGCCATGCTCATCATCCGCCGCGAACAATACGCCACTCAGGAAGCGGATGCCATTAACATCCTCGGCAACAACCACGAACGGATGGGCAATTGGCAGGATGCTCTCGATTGTTATCTGCGCGCGCTTCAACTCAGTGTTGGGCAAGGCAACCTCGCCCATGTCGCTGTTATGCGCAGCAACATTGGTGATATATATGCCCTGATGGGCAGCTATGATAAAGCTATTGAGCATTATCAAGAGTCCTACCGCATCGACACCGAAATCAGCCGTGTGAACAGTTCCGATGGTCTTACCCTGACCCATATGGCACAGGCTTACCTGCAATTGAAACAGCCTATTCATGCCCTCGACTATGCCCGTCAGGGTTTAGCGCTCATGCAGCTCGAACGCTACTGGGTCGGCATCTCCCGCGCCTTAACCGTGATCGGTCAGTCCAACCAGCAGCTTGGCGACCTGGATCAGGCAGCAAGCTACTACGAGCAATCCTTAACCGCCGCGCAGCAGGGCAGCGCAGGGCGCGAAGCTGGTATCGCCATGATGCGCCTCGCAGAAATATTCATGATGCAGGGACGCACAGCAACTGCTCTCCAAAATCTCCGGCAGGCATTGGCAATTTTTGAGCGGCTGGAAACACAGCCTTTAATTGTCGAAGCCTATGGGCTGATGGCGAGCGCCTATAAAGCGTTGGGCGACTTCCAACAAGCGCTTACCCATTACGAAAAACAGCAGAGCGTCAAAGAGCAGTACTTTAACCAGCAGGCCGATATGCGCCTGAAAACCCTGCAAACCCAATATGAAGTGGAGCGCGTGAGTCGGGAATCCGAGGCACAGTCCAGCCGTAACCGTGTGCTAGAGGGGGAAATCAGCCTCCGCGAACAGATGATTGCTGACCTCGAATCCTATGCCGACAACATCGCCCACGACCTCAAAAACCCGATTGCGATTATCACGACCTATATGGCACTTCTCGAAACAGATCTCGAAGACCAAATCGCGCCGGAATCGTACCGTATTATCCAGAATGTCATCACAACCGCTGACAAGATGAACTCGATTGTCGAGTCGCTGTTGACCTTAGCCCGTGCGCGTAAACAAGCCATCATGCCCCAGCGCATTGATATGAATGAGGTACTGCGGTGTTCAATCGACCGGTTGGAAATGTCTGTTCAGCAAAAGAAAGCCCAGATTCACATTGTCAGCCCCCTGCCGGATGCGCTCGGTCACAACACATGGGTCGAGGAAGTCTGGGTCAACTATATCAGTAATGCCATCAAGTACGGCGGCAGCCCACCGGAAATTCATATTGGTGCCATTCCACTCAGGGATGGGTTTATTCGCTATTGGGTTAGTGACAACGGCAAAGGACTTTCGCTGGACGAACAGCAGCAGTTATTCCAAAAGTTTGAGCGCTTGGGGCAGCATAAAGTGGATGGTCACGGCCTCGGCTTGACGATCATCAAAACGGTCATCGAGCGTTTGAGCGGTTCGGTGAGTGTGACGAGCAGCGGCATCCCCGGCGAAGGCTCAACCTTCAGCTTCACCCTGCCGGTTAGCGCCCCCGCCTAACACCTTATGCACGCGGTTGTGGGTGGCTGTTGGCACGCTCAAAATCTCGCTTATATTCCGGCGAAAGTGTGCCAAACAACCGATCCCAAAGCACGGTGTAGAAGCCGAAGTTGTGCGCCTTATCGTGGTGGTGTTCTGCATGGAAAGTGCTGGTGGAAATAGTACGGATAACCGGCAGCTTGAGCCATGCCTCCGGCGCAGGTTCTACGCCCAGATGCCCCACGAGGCCGAAGATCAGGTTAAACGCCAGATAGATGACAATCGCCACCTGCGAAGCGTGTGTCAGCCAGATTGCCACAATCAGCAGCGCACCGAAGCCCAGCACCTCGAATGGGTTCAACACGAACAGCGTCAGGGGGCGTGGATTTTCGTAGAGGTGATGCGTCAGGTGGATAACGGGATACAGCAGCGGGTGATGTGCCATCCGGTGAAAGACATACATGCCAAAATCCATGAGCGCGATTAAGATCAGCACATCAACAGTAGTCGCCAGCACACCAGCGTCCGGTCGGAGTTGAATAATCTCCGCTCGCCACAAGATTATGCCGACCACCGCCACCCCTGTGTTGAGCAGCACACACAACAGCGCCAGCCCGATTTCTTGTCGGCTGATCGGTTCCGGCGCGGGGGAGTTTGGTTTATTCTGGTAGCGGCGTACTAACATTTCGCCCAGCAGTAGGGCTGCCGCG
>JAPUDW010000210.1 GCA_027492915.1 Bacteroidota bacterium
TATTTGCCGATGGGGCCGATGCCGGTGATTCGCGAAGTGGATGGTCAGGAAGTGGCTTACATTATCTGGCGCAATGGGCTGACGTGCGCGGCAAACCCAAATTGTGATGGCCGTGAGGACGCGACGATGGGCGAAATGGTGCTAGATGACACAACCGTTGAGGGATACCAAGCGGGTGATGTACGGTTTGTGCAGTTCGATGACATCCAAACGGATGAAATGATGACACTGACTATGGTTGGCGATATGGTGTTTCACGGGCATTGGTTGATCGATGCCGGACGCCGGATTGTTGACCGCAGTGCAGGGCTGGGCGCGACCTTTAACCAACCGATTCGGACGGCTGACGGGATGTACGTAATTTGGCGGCAGTGTGATTGCCCGCCCGGTCAAGCGTGTAATCCGGTGATATATCCCGGCGGTTCGGGAACCACCACCTGCGGTGTAAGCTGCCCGTTTAATACAGATACCCGTTCCTGCTCGGCTGGATTATTTTCCTACGGCGATCAACGGGCATATCCGGCAGGGTTTTACCAATATCACAATGATATTCAAAAGGTAGTCAGCTTGTCGTTTACCATCGGCAGTGGCAATATGATCTTCGTGAAAACCTATGACGGCGGCTTGATGGCGTTTACCGGAAATTCGCGTAGTCAAGAAGTACAAACGCTGCTGGTATCAGATCGCAGCACACGGGTGAACACTGCGCCGCTGTTAGATGTGCCGACGATTAACTATACTGAGGCGATGCAGCATATCGGGCAGGTGGTGAAGGTCTGCGGCACGATTGAATCAACCGTCGATCACCTGCCGAAAGCCGTATATATGAGCTTTAGCACGGTGCATGACGGTCAAATGCTGGTGCGTGTGTTCCAGAAAGACCTGAGCAAGCTCGACTACGACCCGATGATGCTAGCTGGGCAGGACATTTGCGTCAGTGGTTTAATGCGCTTGTACTATCCTGAACTTAATGCGCCAGAGATTATTGTGGATGACCCGCACCAGATCGTGTTCGTTTCACCATAAGTTTTTGGCTTACCATAGGTTGAATTTGGTGATGGCATGGTTTTCGTGCCATCACCCATAATCGGCAGTTAAGCGCTTACCTGCGCTTCGCTGGCGAGAACTTGCATACCGGCTTTGAGTGCAGCAATGATTTTATCGGTGTCGTAGATGCAGCCTGCCCATGTGCCACCGCTGGCTTCTTGCAACGCTGCCCATAGGCGCGTGTCATCCGGTAGATGCGGGTGAACGTGTAGGTCAGGGTGCGGCTCACGGGTGGCAAGCAGCAGCGCGGCTTCATCGGGCGTGATGTCACCATCCGCCGTGCCAACGAGGTGGATGGAGCCAGTCAAGTTTTGACGGTCAAGGATAATCTCAATGATGTCACCATCGCGTACTTTGCCGATTGGCCCACCCGCCAGCGCTTCTGGCCCGATGTGACCGACACACGCGCCTGTTGAAAAGCCGGAGAAGCGCCCATCGGTTAGCAGGGCAACATGCTTACCCCAATCGAGATATTTGAGTGCAGAGGTAATCTGCGCTGTTTCGACCATGCCGGTGCCGAGCGGGCCGAGGCCGATCATGACCATAATGTCGCCGGGTTGGACACTGCCAGTTTTGACGGCTTTGATCGCAGCGCGTTCGGAGGTAAAGACTTTGGCGCGACCACGCTGACGGTAAACCTGATCTGCGCCAATCACGCCGGGGTCAATTGACGTGGCCTTGATGACGGAGCCCTGCGGTGTCAGGTTGCCGGTGGGGAAAATGACGGTGCTGGTCAAGCCTTCGGCGCGGGCGTGGTCAGCATCCATAATCACGAGGTCGGGGTCAACATGGTCTTGTTCGCGCAGCAGCTTGCGAACTGCCTGCCGCCGTTCACTGTGTTCCCACCAATCAAGCACCGCGCCGAGTTTTTCGCCAGTAACAGTGAGCGCGTCAGTGTTGAGCAAACCCATATTGCGCAGGTGCAGCATAACTTCCGGCACGCCGCCTGCCATGAATACCTGCACGGTGGGGAAGAAGCGCGGGCCGTTGGGCAGCGCATCGACGAGGCGCGGGGTGCTGCGGTTGACGCGGTTCCAATCTTCGACGGTGGGCGGTTTTAATCCGGCTTGTTGGACGATGGCCGGAATGTGCAGCAAGAGGTTGGTCGAGCCGCCAAAAGCCGCGTGAACCAGCATCGTGTTTTCGAGCGAGGCAGGTGTGATGATGCGCGAGAGGGGCAGGTCGTTGGCTTTGAGGCGCAAGAGGGCGAGGGCAGAACGCCGCGCCATATCCAGCCAGATGGGTTCGCCGGACGGGCTAAGGGCGCTGTGGGGCAGGGTGAGGCCGAAGCCTTCTGCCACCACCTGCGCGGTTGCCGCCGTGCCGAGGAATTGGCAGCCGCCGCCGCTGGAACCGCAGGCCTTGCAGCCCATTTCCTGCGCGTATTCGAGTGTGATTTGCCCCTGCGTAAAGCGTGCGCCGATGGTCTGGATTTTACCTGCGTCCTCCGCGCCCTCGGTGGGTAGGGTGACACCGCCGGGGACGATGATACCGGGGAGGTCGGTACAACCGGCTAATGCCAGCATCATCGCTGGTAAGCCTTTGTCGCAGGTGCCGATGCCCATGATGCCATCGCGGGTGGGCAGCGAACGCACGAGGCGGCGGATAACCATTGCCGCATCGTTGCGGTAGGGCAAGCTGTCCATCATGCCTTCGGTACCTTGCGAACGACCGTCGCACGGGTCGGTACAGTAGGCGGCGAAGGGGACAGTGCCCTGTTCGCGCAGGGTTTCGGCGGCGGCCTGAACGAGTAAGTTTACTTCCCAGTGGCCGGTGTGGTAGCCGAGCGCGACCGCCGAGCCATCTTCACCGCGCAAACCGCCGTGGGTGCTAACGATGAGGTACTGTTCGTTGTTGACTTCTTCAGGGTTCCAGCCCATCGCCACATTCTGGGTGAGGCCGAACAAATTGCCGCTGGGTTCGTTCAGCAGCATCTCGCCCGTGAGGGGTAGTTTGCCTTCGCGCCCATGACCCGATGTGTGCGTGTTTGCGACCAGATCGGCATTGCCGAGTATTGTTTCTAAAGAGGGTAATGGAGATTTGTTTGGCATGAATAAAATCACTTTTTGTGGCTGAGTTTGTCCTTGTATAATATCCCCTTGTCGTACAAGGAGCAATTTTACTGATGACCAATGGTTTATTTGAAAAACGAGTTGCGATTGTTACCGGAGCAGGGGTTGGAATTGGCTACGCGATTGCGCAGCAGTTGGCGTTGGGCGGCGTGTCGGTGCTGTTGAATGATGTTGACGCGGCGGTTGCTGGTGAAGCGGCAGGGCAGATTCGGGCGGCGGGGGGCGTGTGCGAAGCCTTCGCGGGTGATGTGTCGAACCTCGATACCGTGCAAGCGCTGGTTGCGGCGGCGGTCTCGCGTTTTGGGCGGCTCGATATGCTGGTGTGCAATGCGGGGTTAACCGTGTGGGGTGATTTCTTTGCCTACACGCCAGAGATGTTTGATCGTGTGGTATCGCTTAACCTGCGCGGTACTTACTTTTTGACGCAAGCCGCCGCGCGGCAGATGCGGTCGCAGGGTGAGGGTGGGCGAATCCTGTTCATGTCGTCGGTCACAGGGCATCAAGCAGTACCGTACCTCTCGGTTTATGCCATGACCAAATCCGGCCTCGAAATGTTGGCGAAGAATCTGGTGATCGAGCTTTCGCCGTATCACATCACCGTCAACTGCCTCGCGCCGGGGGCAACCACCACGCCTCGCAACCTCTCTGACGACCCGAATTATGATACGGTATGGGGCAGGGTTACGCCGACGGGCAAGGTGAGCAAGCCGGATGATATGGCGCAGGCGGCGCTGTTCTTCCTGTCGCCTGCCGCGTCCCAAGTTACAGGGCAAACGTTGGTGGTCGATGGCGGTTGGAGCGCGATCAGCCCTTCGCCTTCGTTGGATTTTGTCGAGAAGCCGAAGGAATGACCCCTAACCCCAGCCCTTCCCCCGTAAACGAGGGAAGGGAGCAAATCAGAATGTGATGTCTAGGCTTTTGTCTTGAGGAGCTGCGTCGCCGCCTCAGCCAGAATTGCCGTACCGATAGCGAAGGACGACTCGTCGAGGTCGAAGATCGGGCTGTGGTGCGGGCGATTTACCGCATCGAACTTTGCGCCGAGGCTGAACATCGCCCCCGGTGCTTTGCGCGTCATGTAGGCAAAATCCTCTGCACCCATCCCCGGTTCTTCGGGATACAGGCCGTCTTCGCCCAGCATCGACACGCCGATGTCGCGGATGAGCTGTGCCACTTCCGCGTCGTTATGCTGCGACGGGTAGCTCTTGATAATTTCCAGCTTATAGTCGCCACCGAATGCGCGTGCAACCGCAAGCGCCTGTTCAAGTTCTTTCCATAGTTGTTCGCGGGTTTCGTCGTCGTAGCTGCGAATGGTGCCGTTGAGCGTGATTTCATCAGGGATGACGTTGTTGGCGGTGCCGCCGTGTACCGCGCCAATCGAGATGACCGCGGGGCGTACGGGGTTGATGCGGCGGGCGCGGATGCCGTGAATGGCGTTAATGACCTGTGCAAGGATGAACACAGGGTCAATCCCTTGATGAGGATAGGCGCCGTGGCAGCCTTCGCCGATGATGGTGGCGTTGAACGAGTCGACTGAGGCCGAGTTCGGGCCGGTGGCGATGCGGATTTGCCCCGCCGGAATGTTGCTGTTGACGTGTAGTGCAATCACCGCATCCAATTCTTCCAATGCGCCGTCCTCAATCATGCGTACCGCGCCGCTTTTCTGGTCGGCGTCTTCATCTTCTTCCGACGGTTGGAAGAGCAGGCGGATTTCACCTGCCGGACGATCTTCCATATTGTTCAGCAGCTTGGCGACACCCAGCAGCATGGCGGTATGCGCGTCGTGACCGCAGGCGTGCATGACATTCGGCGTTTGCGATTTGTAAACCACATCGTTCATCTCTTGCAGGGGCAGCGCATCCATGTCGGCACGGATGCCAATCGCAGGGCGGCCTTCACCAATCCGCGCTACAACCCCCGTTTTGCCCACGCCGGTTTCCACCTCGATACCCATATCGCGCAAGGTATCGGCAACGAGGCGGGCAGTACGGAACTCCTGAAAACTGAGTTCAGGATGCATGTGGATGTCACGCCGCCATTCGATCAGCGTGTCCTCGATCTCACGGGCGCGATTAAGCATGGGCGCGGCGGTTGTCATGGCTTACTCCTGTTCCTGTTTGGCTTTTTCGGGATAGCAGTAGGTATCAAACCAATTGATGATGTGGGTTAGGCTGCTGATGCGGTGTTCCGGTTCGCCGGTGCGTGTCATGTCGTGGCCTTCGCGCGGGAAGCGGATGAGTTTGACCGTGCCGCCCGTGCGCCGGATGTAGGTGTACATCTGCTCACCTTCGGAAATCGGCACGCGGAAGTCGTTCTCGCTGTGGAGCAGCAGCATCGGGGTTTTGATCTTATGAGCGTGTGCCAGCGGCGAGTTTTCCCACAGGAATGCGGCATCTTCCCACGGCTCGACACCCATTTCATTCGATGTAAAGCTAACAATATCGGTCGTGCCGCTAAACGACAGCATGTTGTACACGCCGCGTAAGGCAGCAGCAGTAATAAAGCGGTCGGTGTGGCTGGTAATCCATGTGGTCATGAAGCCGCCGTAAGAACCGCCTGTAATGGCGAGGCGTTCGGTATCGACAAAGCCTTTGGCGATAATAGTATCAACCCCTGCCATAATATCATCCATTGCTACCGGCCCCCATGCGCCGTGCAGCGATCTCTGGAATGCTTCGCCGTAGCCATCCGAACCGCGCGGGTTGCAGAAGAATGGGATGTAACCACGGGCGGCATGGAACTGCCACTCGTGCCACATCGACTTGAAGGTTGATCCCCACATGACATGCGGCCCACCGTGAATATTGAGCGCCAGCGGGTAGTGCTTGCCTTCTTCGTAGCCGACGGGCAGCACATACCAGCCTTGAATCTCGGTGCCGGAAGGCGACTTCCAACGGATTTCATGGAAGGGCTGAACCGTAATGCTTTCCAAGAATTTCTGGTTAACGGTTGTCATTTGCGCGGGTTCGTCGATACTCGATCCCTGCCAATACAATTCGCTGGGGTTGGCGGTGGTGCTGCCGACGAAAGCGATACCGGCTTCGGGATGGACATCCACGCCTTCGACATCCATATCTCTAGTGATTAGCGGCTCAATCTCGGCGTTCAGGCTGGCGCGGTAGAGTTCCACATGTCCCCAGTTACCCACGGTGAACAGCACACCCCGGCTGTCCGGTGACCATTTGAAGTCGAGTACGTTTCGGTCGAGCGGTAGGCTGATGTCGCGAATGTCACCGCCGCCAAATGGCATAATCGCCACGCGGTTGTAGCGTTCACTGAGCTGTTCGCGTGGCAGCCGCCCAAAGGCAATCCACTGCCCATCCGGCGATACGCTTGGCGCAAAGCTGCTAAAGTCATTATCGGTAAGCTGTTCGTGGCTGCCATCCTCGACACGAATGCGGAACAACACACTCCAGCGCCACGGCTCATCCGTCGTGGGGTCGCTCATACGCGCGGTAAGGATGAACTGCCCATCCGGCGACCACTGCGGCGGGTTGTGGTCGGCATTGACATTCGTCAGGCGGCGCGGCTTGGCTTCTTCTTTGGGTAAACCTTCGGCAATAGGTGCGATATACACCTGCGTGAAGTTGTCGCTCAGGAAAGCTGTACCGGTGCGGTAGGGGATGCGCTCGACAATGCGCGGGTCCCAGCGTTTGGTTTCCTCAAGGTCTTTGCGTTCCTTGCGGTGCTTGCCTTCGAGCTTATCCTGCGGCTTGGGGTCTTCAACATTCTTTTCCTCACGCGCACGGGCTTCGGCGTTCATCCCTGCGAGGAAGGCGATGCGGCTGCTATCCGGCGACCATGCCGGATTATTCGCGCCGTTGGGTAAGCTGGTGAGGGCGCGGGGTTCACCACCGGGGGCGGTAATAGGCAGCAGATAGATTTGCGGCTTCTCATCGCGACCAGAGGTGAACGCCAGCCACTTGCCATCCGGACTCCAGCGCGGTTGGGTGTCTTTGCCGCTGCGGGTGAGTTGGAACGGGCTGCCGCCTTCGGTCGATGCCAACCAGATATTGCGTTTGTAACCATTGTCCATTTTGTCGGTCGTCACCTGCACGAACGCGATCCAGCGACCATCGGGGCTGATGCGCGGGTCCTCGACCAACGTCATACGGTATACATCTTCGGCTGTGATAAGGCTTTTCTCAGCAGACAATTGATGCCTCTATTCATACTTCATTCGGTGCGGATTTAGGTGTGGATTATACCGTATGCGCTATGACGTGTATACCATATTGGCTTTAGGCGGTGTCAAATATGTGCCGTGTTGAGGTACAATCACCGGAAAGAATTGTTTCCTAAAAGGTGTTATTGAATGGCACAACAATCAAAAGTTAGAGTTGGTTTTATCGGCTGCGGTGGTATGGCGCGCCATCATCTAGTCGCTATGATGGAGCGACCCGATACCGATATCGTCGCCGTGTGTGAACCGTCGGCTGAATCCTACGCCGCCGTGACCAATTTGTTCGAGCGCGTGAACTTACCCGTGCCGCCCAACGAACCGGATTGGCAAAAGTATGTCGCGCAGTATGCGAAAGCGCTGGACGCGGTGTTTATTGTCACGCCGCATGCGCTGCACTTCGAACAGGCCAAGGTATGTATGGAAGCCGGACTCGATGTGCTGCTTGAGAAGCCGATGGTCATGAATGCGCTCGAAGCGACGGCACTCATCGAAACCCGTGACCGCACCGGACGCCTCCTCGTGGTGGCCTTTCAGGGCAGCTTGTCACCGCAAGTACGGGCAGCCGTTGATATGCTGCGGTCGGGTAAACTCGGCTCCATCCTCAACATTAATGCGATGGTCTGGCAAAATTGGGCTTCCGCGACCGTCGGCACATGGCGGCAGCAGCCTGAACTTTCCGGCGGTGGCTTCCTGTTCGATACCGGCGCACATATGCTGAACACGGTTTCCGACCTTGCAGGTGAGGACTTCACCGAAGTGGCGGCGTGGATGGAAAATGATGGGCATCCGGTCGATATCCGTGCGGTGGTCATGGCGCGTTTGGCTTCTGGCGGTATGGTGACGCTCAACGGCTGTGGTTCCGCCATTCCATCCTGCCATTCCGATATTCGTGTATTTTGCAGTAAGGGCATTTTGCGCACTGGCATCTGGGGTGAACAGTTGGAACTCCAACGGCATGGTGCGAAACGTTTGACCAAAGTGAAGTCGGTACAATCCATCCATGTTTGGGAACAATTCCTCAACGTGCGAAATGGTGTGACCGCCAACCCCAGCCCGCCAGAAGTGGGCTTGCGGATGGCGCGGCTGTGGGATGCAATCCGAGCATCGGCGGCCTTGAATGGTAATCCTGTGAAGTTATCATAATTGCTGAGGAGCATAATATGACACTGCGCGTAACTGTTTGGAATGAAGCTCGTCACGAGAAAAAGAATCCTGAAGTGCAAAAATTGTATCCGAATGGGATGCATACCGTCATCGCCGACGCTTTGAAGGCGCAGGGCTTTGAGGTTGGTACGGCAACGCTGGACGAGCCGGAACATGGGCTGACCGAAGAAGTGCTGGCGAATACCGACGTGCTGACATGGTGGGGGCATCTCGCACACGGCGACGTGGAAGACGCAATTGTCGAGCGTGTCCATAAGCGTGTGTTGGAAGGCATGGGCTTGATCGTCCTCCATTCCGCCCATTTCTCGAAGATTTTTAAGAAGCTCATGGGTACAAGCTGCGATCTCAAGTGGCGCGAAGCCAATGACAACGAGCGTATCTGGGTTGTCGATCCGTCGCATCCAATCGCTGAAGGCTTGGGCGAATGCATCGAGATCGAAAAAGAAGAAATGTACGGTGAGCATTTTGACATCCCTGCACCGGATACTCTCGTGTTCGTGAGCTGGTTCAAGGGCGGCGAAATTTTCCGCAGCGGCTGCTGCTACCAGCGCGGACGCGGCAAGATATTCTACTTCCGCCCCGGCCACGAAACCTACCCGACCTACTACAACCCCGAAGTGCAGCGGGTCATCGGTAACGCGGTGAAGTGGGCAGGGCTGCCAGCAGGTACTAAGTTGACTTACGGCAATCGCAAGCCCATCGAAAAGCTGGATTAACGTAATAGCGACTTCGGTTGGGACATCTAATAAGTAGACTTTATGCACGCACCTTGACACTTGTCGGGTGCGTGCGTCGTTTCTGGTGAATATTAACATGGTCTTAAAATAATCTTATTAATGGCGTGATGTGTTAAGGAAAGAAACGGTAATAAGTTAATGTTTGACATGCAAGAAGCAGTACGTCTGATCGATATGGCTTTGGCGGAAGACTTAGGACAAATAGGTGATTTGACATCATTAGCAACCCTGCCGGATACAGTACGATTAAGAGGCGGCATTGTCGCAAAAACCGCAGGTGTGATCGCGGGTTTACCCCTTGTTTCAATGGTCTACGAGCGTGTTGACCCACTCGTAGAAGTACGGCAGATTTGCCGTGAGGGCGAGCGCGTGAAGCAAGGAACCTTAATTTGTGAAGTCGAGGGTAAAGGCCAGTCGATACTGACCGGCGAACGGATTGTTCTCAATTTCTTGCAACACCTAAGCGGCATTGCAACGTTGACTTCCCAGTTTGTCGATGCTGTAAAGGGAAGCCAAACGATTATTTTGGATACGCGGAAAACACTGCCGGGTTGGCGGTCACTCCAAAAGTATGCAGTTGTGCAAGGTGGAGGCCAAAATCATCGAATGAGCTTATTTGATATGGTGATGATTAAAGACAATCATATTGACGGTGCGGGAAGTATTAGCGAGGCCGTACAAGCGGTACGGCAGTATGACCAAGCCGCTGACACTCCCATTGAAGTTGAAGTGCGCAATTTAGATGAGCTTCGTGAAGTGCTTCCGCTCAAAGTTGATCGTGTGCTGCTCGACAACATGACAACCGCGCAAATGCAGGAAGCCGTACAAATCACGCGAGGGCGTGTCAAGTTAGAAGCATCTGGCAATATGAGTTTAGCCCGTGTGACTGAGGTTGCAGCGACAGGGGTTGACTTTATTAGTGTTGGGGCGCTGACACATTCCGCGCCAGCACTCGATCTTTCTATGAAGATCGTCCGTTTGTAAGGTCGATTGAGGAGGTTGTAATGGTTGATATGGTTATGCCCCCGGATGTCATTGAAAACGAAACACTGATTGAGCAAGAATCGGCTGCGATTGAGCGTATTCAAGAATTACGCCCGCAGCTTGGCGAGGATGTCGTCATTCTAGGGCATCACTACCAGCGCGATGACGTGGTGCGCTTTGCCGATTTTCAGGGTGACAGCTACCAACTGAGTCGTGAAGGATCGAAGGTTAAAGCCAAGTACATCATCTTCGCCGGTGTGCATTTTATGGCGGAAAGCGCGGTTGTGTTGGGGCGCGAAGATCAAGTGGTCATCCTGCCGAACATGCAAGCGGGATGCAGCATGGCGGATATGGCGAACCTCGAACAAGTGCTAACCGCGTGGGCAGAATTGGAAGATGTGCTGGGTAATGACCCCGAAAACACGGTGATGCCCGTGACCTACATGAACAGCGCTGCCGACTTAAAAGCGTTTGTGGGTGAACACGGCGGTACCGTTTGCACCTCGTCCAACGCAGAAGGTGCGCTCGATTGGTCGTTCAAGCAGCGTGAGAAAGTATTCTTCTTCCCTGACCAACATTTAGGGCGCAACACGGGTAAAAAGATGGGGATTCCGCTGGAGCAAATGGTGTTGTGGAACCCCTTCAAACCCTATGGCGGCTTGACTGACGATGAAATTCGCAACGCCCGTATCATCCTGTGGAAAGGGCATTGCAGCGTCCACCAGCAGTTCCGCCCCGAACATATCGATCTGTGGCGCAAACATCACCCTGATGTGAACATCATCGTTCACCCCGAATGCATGATGCAGGTCGTTGATAAGGCTGATTATGTTGGTTCAACTTCCTATATCGTGGATAAGATCGAGAATGCGGCGGTAGGTAGCAAGTGGGCAGTTGGTACCGAGATGCACCTCGTTAACCGCTTGAAGAATCGCTATACCGATAAGCAGGTTGAACTGCTGTCGCCCTTCTCATGCTTGTGCAGCACCATGTACCGCATTAGCCCGATTGACTTGGCAAATGTCATGGAAAATCTTGTCGAAGGTCGTGTTATTAATCAGATTATGGTGCCGGAGCAGGTCAAGAGGAATGCCAAACTCTCACTTGACCGGATGCTTTCTATACCAAGGTAATGGCTAGTTGTGGATGATATTCGAACAAACACCCTTATTATTGGCTGTGGTATCGCAGGTGCCGCGACGGCGCTGCGCTTGAGCGATAACCCTGATCATCATGTAACCATTATCACTCGTGCATCAGACGCGGCGGACACGAATTCCAGTTGGGCGCAGGGGGGTATCGTCACCCGCAGCTTGGATGATTCGCCTGACCTGCTGGTTCACGACATCCTCGAAGCCGGCGCGGGGTTAAGTTCGCCAAAAGCCGCCCGTTTGCTGGCGGAAGTTGGGCCGGACTTAGTTCGTTCGGTGTTGATGGAACGCTGCGGCGTGAAGTTTGACCGTGATGAACGGGGCGAGTTGGTCTACGGCTTGGAAGGGGCGCACAGTGTTCGCCGCATTATCCACGTTGGCGACAAAACCGGCGGCGCGATTGTCAAAGGTATGTTGGATACGATGGCAACTCGCCCGAATGTGACGCTGTTGGTTGATCACACCGCCGTTGACCTGATTACATTTCCCCACCACGCGCTTGATCCTGTAGCCGTTTATGACTCGATCACCTGTCATGGTGCCTACGTCCTCAACCGCACTAATGGCAATATCATTCGTGTTCTCGCAGCGCATACCGTGCTAGCAACCGGCGGGTTAGGCCAAATCTTCCGCAACACCAGTAACCCTCGTGGCGCACGGGGCGATGGCCTTGCGATGGCATGGCGGGCAGGGGCGCGGGTCGTCAACAGCGAGTATATCCAGTTCCACCCCACGACACTTAGTGTGCGCGGCGCACCAAACCTGCTCATTAGCGAAGCGGTACGTGGCGAAGGCGCGGTGCTGGTCACGCCGAATGGCGATGCATTCATGTCGCCCTATGCCCCCGACTGGAAAGACCTTGCCCCCCGCGATGTGGTGGCGCGTGCCATCCATATGGAAATGCTCGAAAATGGTTACGAGCATGTGTACCTTGATATTGCCAGCAAACGCTCGTCAGAATTCATTCGCCAGCACTTCCCGCAAATGGTCGAGTCCTGCGCGGCCTACGGTATCGACGCCACCCGTGACCTGATCCCCGTTGTGCCTGCCGCCCATTACTTCTGTGGCGGCGTACTGGTCGATGAGTGGGGGCGAACGTCGTTGAGCGATCTTTACGCGGTTGGCGAGGTAAGCTGCACCGGCTTGCATGGTGCAAACCGTTTGGCGAGTACCAGCTTGCTTGAAGGCTTGGTGTGGGGCGACCGCGCGGCTGAACACATCGAGCAAAACCCGCGTGATCCGGTCGATGATGCCCGTGTGCCGACGTGGGTCTATCGCGGCGACACGGAACCCGACCCCGCGCTAATCGAGGTTGATATGATGACCATCAAAAATGTGATGTGGCATTATGTCGGCCTCATCCGTACTGCCGAACGCCTCGCCCGTGCTGAACGCGAACTGCGTCATCTGTGGCACGAAATCGAGGAATTTTACCGCAGCCAACAGTTGAACGATGCGTTGATCGGCTTGCGTAACGCCGTGCAGGTCGCGCGTATCGTCACCTTCTCCGCCCAGCGTAACCGCATCAGTCGGGGTACTCATTATCGTGCCGACTCCCTGCCGCCTGAAAACCAACCCACTGAAATGTCGCCGAGCGTCATGGGGCGCTAGGCTGAAAGGGCTATGATGACCGAAACATTTACTTACCTCGACCACAGCGCCACCACCCCGACCGACCCGCGTGTGGTGGAAGCCATGCTGCCGTATTGGACAACCGTCTTTGGTAACCCTTCCAGCTTGCATACCGCTGGGAAAACCGCTAAAAATGCCCTTAACCATGCGCGGGAAACGATTGTTGAAGTCCTAAACTGCACACCGGCTGAACTGATCTTTACCAGCGGCGGCACCGAAAGCGATAACCTCGCACTTCGCGGTGTTGCCGAAGGAATGCGGGTGCGTGGGCGCGGCAAGCACATTATCACCACGGCGGTCGAGCACCATGCCGTCATGGATGTGGCTAAAGAACTGATTGACGATGGC
>JAPUDW010000211.1:0-22273 GCA_027492915.1 Bacteroidota bacterium
GGCGGCATGGGTAATGCGTGGATCAATACCGTTTTGCAGTCGAGTGATGTGTCGTTTGCCGGATTTGTCGAAGTGAGTGAGAGTGTTATCCAAGAGCAGGCGGTGCGCTACGACATTGACCGTTCGCGCATCTACAAATCATTGGCAGAAGCGCTGCGGTCGGTACGGGCAGACGCGGTGATTAATGTGACGCCACCGCAGTTCCACAAAGAGGTATCGCTGCTGGCGATGGACGCAGGTTTGCCCGTGCTATCTGAAAAGCCGCTGGCAGGGACGCTTTCTGACGCGCAGGCGATTGTCGCCAAATCCAACGAAAGCGGCGTACTGCATATGATTACGCAGAACTACCGCTACCATGTGCCGACGCAAACGGTGAAGCAAGTGCTGGCTTCGGGCGAACTGGGCAAGGTGGGCGCGGTGACAGTCGAGTTCTTCAAGGGGCCGCACTTTGGCGGCTTCCGCGAGGAGATGCCCTACCCGCTGATTATCGACATGTCGATCCATCATTTTGACCTGATGCGCTTCTTCCTTGACAGTGATCCGGTGTCGGTTTACGGACGAAGCTGGAACCCGCCGTGGAGCTGGTACAAGGGCGATGCGTCGGCTTCGGTATCGCTGGCCTTCGCAAACGGCGCGGTGGTGGCTTATAACGGTTCGTGGTGCTCGAACGGTAAGGAAACGCCGTGGAACGCAAACTGGCGGTTTGAGTGCGAAAAAGGTGTGGTGACGCTGGTGAATGACGAGGTTTATGTGCAGCACCTGCTGGGGGTGGAAGAAGGAACGGGCTTCCGAGGCAACCGCTATGACGACCTGACGCTCGTCCCGCCGGTGGTGCTGGAGCGACAGGCGCAAGCATATCTGCTGCACGAGTTTTATGAGGCGGTGAAAACGGGGAAGAAACCTGCGACCACCTGCCAAGACAACATCAAGTCGCTGGGGATTGTGTTCGATGTGGTGCAGTCGTTCGCGACGGGTGCGGTGGTACGGTCGAGCGTGGGTGGGTAGTGGCCTCTTGTCAGCAAATCAATATAAGGCCGGTTGCGCCGCATCAGGCTAAAGCCGTGATGCTAACCATAAAACAAGTCCACTAAAGGGACTTCAAAATACAGGTCGCTAGTGCCTTGATTAGATGGAAACAAGCGCTTTAATGGTTCTAATTCTCTTAACTTGGTACGCATGAGACGCACAGCCGTGCGCCCCTACAATAAGGCATCCATTTAGAATCCCTAGCGTATACCCGCCTTTTAGCCGCGCGCGACCTCGACGGTGGTGGTGCTGCTGGTCTGATTGCCTACCGCGTCGAACACGACCGCCGTAAAGGTGAACGTGCCCGTTTCGGTGAGCGTGTAGGGCAGCTCATAGGGGTTTTCGGTATCGGTTTGCAGGAATTCGCCATCGCGGTAGAACTCCACGCGCTGCACTTGATAATCATCGCCTACGTTGGCGCTCAAGTTGATATTGGTTTCGGTCGGCCAGCGGTAAATTTTGCCGGGTTCGCCCGCACTGAGGGTAATACTTGGCGGCGTGTTATCTACAATGACCTGCACGGTTGCAGACTCGGCAGAATTATCCTGATGCACGACAGTCAACAGCAGCGTGTACAAGCCGCTCAAGCCGGAGGTATTCCATGTGCCTAAGCTCGATCCGGCGGTGAATTCAGTTTGCTGCGGCCCGATCTGCAAATAACCGTTAGGGCTGGCACCTTCGCCGTAAGAAAGCTGGAAGTAGCGCATATCCTCCGGCCTCAGCGTTCCACGCACATCAACCATGCCACCGACATAGGCATAAGGCTGCGGCTCAAGCAACTGCACATCGGTGAACAATTCGGGACGGCTAACGTTATCGTAACCGAGGGGAGGCAGCGGCAGATTATTGCTACGCCACCATTCGTCAGCGTCCGGCGGCGGTACGAAGAACAGCTTGCTAATCTGCAATTGATTGGGTGTGCTGGCGGTTGCACGGAGACCGCTTTGACTGTTGATGACGACCGACTGCCAATAAGTATCTTCCTGCTGGGGTTGAAAGCCCCCGTCAGCAAGGAATATTTCGGTGTGAGTCGGGCATTCGCCATTGGGGATGAGGCCGGAACGGTCACAGACGCTTAACGTGCTGATGCCATCTGGCCGCGTCCAATCGACGTTAGGGAGCGAATCGCGGTCGTGGGCATACTGCATCACACCGCGCCACACCAGCGCCGCGCCATCCAACCCTGAAGGATTGAGGGCGAGGGCAGTATCTTCGGTATTGTGCAGATGCACACTAGTCACCAACTGCGGCGTATAGCCGACCGTCCAATTTTCGGACATGTCGCCAGCCATACCGGCCACGACAGCACTAGCACGCGGCAAATCCAGCACGGCGGCTTGGTCGCCCAACACCTGCCGCCGTTTGATCTGGTCGGAGAGGATGTCGTTAATCAAGTAGCCAACGTTGTGCGGGAATACGCCGACCTGATCTTGAGCGATTTGACCCGCGTTATATTCCCAAACGATGTTGCCAAGATCATCTTCGATGCGCAGGATGGCAACCGGATTACGCTGACGATAACCCTGCCCGACAGCCTGCGTGGGAATGCCATGCATATCCCCCAGCGCAGCAAATACCGAGTAAGCGTAGGTCATATCGAGGACGGAGACTGCGCCGCCGCGTTCCAACAAGGACAGGTCATAACGCCCATCTTCACCCAAGCTGTTGAGGCCGATGCGATGTGCGAGCGAGAGGACAGTACCCATGCCGCGCTCGCTGGCGATCTGGGCGGCAGGCGGCAGCAGCCACGCACTCATGGCATCGCGCAGGTTTACAGGGCCACGGAAGCGACCATCAGGATTGGAGGGGGTATAGATGAGACCATCGGCAGCGCCGGGGAACTTGCGCGGAATATCCAGCACCATTGACGCCGGATTGGCCTGTGCGCGGACAAAGGCGGTGAAGTACACGAAGGGGTAGAGTGTCGGGCCGGGCTGCGCGTCCAAGCGGGTGGCGGGGCCGACAATACTCTTAATCTCGCCAGTGGTCGCGTCCATGATGACGACGGAACCGATGTCAGGGGCGGTACCGTTCACCGGTACGCTGGTCACAGGCATATAGTCGGCGGCGCGGCAGGGTTTGCCATCATCGGCATCCGGCGAGGTGGCCTTTCCGCCCAAACGCGCCAGTTGGATGCGGAGGGCGCATTTTGATTGGTAGTAAAGGTCAAGGTCAAGGGTGGTGATGATCTTCAGACCGCCGCGTGCCACCAACTCGGTACCATCACGCCCCTGATTATTCAGGATGTCCTGCGCCTGCCGCCGCGCATAGGCCACAAACTCAGGCGCGATCTGCTCCGGCTGGTTGAGGGTCAGCAAGATCGGCGTTTGGGCAGTAGCCGCAGTATCGAAATCGGCGCTAGTGATGTCGCCACCCGCCCGCATGGCGCGAAGCAGGTCACGCTGGCGACCACGGGCAGCGGTTTCGTTGTCGAGCGGGTTGTACTGGGTTGCCAGCGGGATAGCAGCCAGCATCGCGGCTTCGTCCAGCGATACTTCAGCCGCATTTTTGCCGAGATAAGTTTGGGCGGCGGCCTGAATACCACGCGTACCGTTGCCATAGTCGGCGGTGTTGAGATACCACTCTAAAATTTCCTGCGGGGTGTAGCGCCGTCCGATTTCGGTTACGAGAGCGATCTCACGCCCGATGGCATCCACATTCGGCACTTCCGGCAGCGGGGCGATGACACTCCGCACCAAGCGTCCGGTTAGGGTTTGGTCGGCAGCGAGGGGGCCGAATAAGGTGTTTTCCCACAGGCGGTTATAGGCCACGAACACGTTCGGTCGTTCACTGTTTAAAAAGTTCGGCTGTTCGGCGCGGAGGGTGGCTTTGAGGACGGAGGCAGGCATCTGGTTGAGCGTCAGCCATGTGCGTTCGCTGGAGGTTTGATCGGCAAGCAACAGGGTTTCGCCGCTGCGGTCGTACAACTCGGTCAGGCCGATCATGGCGGCTTGCGACAGACTTTGCTGCGGTGTAGGCAGGCTGCGGGTAGCGTTCTGGTAAACCAGCAGTGCCCCACCTAACGTAACCCCCACCGGAATGACCAGCAGGAACAGGACGAGAAAGCTGATGATGCCGATGCGCCAGCGGTTGCGCGAGGCGGCAGCTTGTTTGCGTTCCTTACGGGCGCGGCGGCGGCGAATGATGGCGGCTGATGTCGTCACAACGTACCCTATCCAACTCGTTCAACACTTCTGCCACCCATTTTAGCCGCTATTGGTCAATCGTACATCCTCGTGCTGATTAGAGCATTCAAAGATTGGTGGGTTTGATCAGCCCATACAATTTGCGCCGTGTATGATCTGTGTTTGGTAGGGCAAAAACGGCTGGCCTGGGGGCGAGGTGGTACGGGTGTACAGCACGATTTCCAAGCCCAAGATGCCGCTGCCGCGAAACTGACGGCAGGTATAGACTGCCCACGCGCTAAAGATGGGGTCATCTTTCGATTTGGTCATCAGGTTTTCTTCCAGCTTGCCCCAGCGGGCTTGTGGCCCAACATACCAACGGGGGCGATCCACTCTGCTGCGCACATCATAGGTGGTATTAGGGAAAATGCCGTTCAGCCCGAACCAGCCTTCGTAAGTCAGTGGATCGGGTGCGAACAATGCCCACGACTCCCATAGGCCAATCGCCCGCATACTTTCTTCAAGAGCGCGGGGCATGGCGGGTGTGTGCAAGCGGGTGACTAAACGCTCATTACTCAGAACATTACCCCAGATGATGCTGAACATAGCCGCCAGCAAGATGCCAGCCAGCAGCGCCCGATATGCCCCCTTACCCATCGCAGCCGGTATGCCTGCCAGCATTGCAGCGCAACCTGTGGGACTCTTAGTAGGCTGAACAGGTACCGGCACAACCCGTTTGGGGAACTGCTGCACAAGCTCGTAGCGGCTCAGCCAATCCAGCCAGCGGGGATCGATCAGCATCAGGTAGCCGATAATCATCACCAGCGGGAAGTTGGGGATATTCATGACGAGTGCGATACCAATGTGGAGCAGAATACCGTAAACCAATCCAATCGCCCGTAAATAGGGTTGGAACACGGGCGCGAAAACTAGCACAGCGAACGCACCTTCGATCAGCAAGGCTAGATACGTTAGCACCCGCAGCATGTTCAAGGGTAAGTTGGTCAGCAGCCATTCGGCAAGTGGAAAGGTGTGCATCCGTATCTGCATCGCCATATAAAGCGCGTCGCCATTCGCCCACGTTTGCCCTTGCAGTTTAAAAATGGTGGTGAAGATGTAGATCAGCGCGATTTGTATCTGGAACATCCGCACGGGAAAGGCGTATACCAGCACTTTGCCGTATTCACCGCGCCGCCGCGCATCCAACGAAAAACTGCGCCCCAACGGTAAAAAGATACTCCAGAAGGCAAAGGCTTGCATGACGCTATCCGCACCGGTAGCGACCAGCGGATTGCGGTTGATGACCGACACGAGAAAGACCATGTTGAGGATGGTCATCACGCGGGTTTGCCAGCCGATGAGCAGCAGCACGGCAACCAGCGCCCAAAAGATGAAGAATACAATCGCCATCCACGTATCCGGCATGGCGGTCATTAAGGTGGGCATATTGGGGGCGAGGCGTGGCAGTAAGCGAGCGGGGAACATGCCCGCCTCGCTGTACCATACCTCGGCTACAAAAATGTGGTAGATGGCTTCTTTGAGCATGAGGGCGGCGAAGGCGATGCGGAACAAACCGAGTGGTCGTGCATCCACATCACCGAACCAGTAGGCGGGGTTAAAAAAGTTATAGTCTCGATTAATCAGTTTCAAGATAAATCTTTAGTTCTGGGCAGTTTTTCACAACCCAAGAGTCGACCCATATAATGTCAAGGTCAAGAACAGGTTCAATTTCAGTAAAAGGTGGCAAATAATTGGATGTGCCTCTTGCTTGAGGATACCATGCTAATCCCCAATCCTCTCCTTGCCACAAGATTCTTTGCTCACCTTCAGTATGATATATCAATTTGTCGTGCTGGCTTTCGAGATTATGTTCCATAACCATATAGCCATTGGGCGCGGGCATAATATTTATAGGATCAAAAAGCACCTCTAAAGGATCAGTTGTTTCCTCAATAAATTTTGTAAAACTCTGCGTCATACCATTTCGGTCGAGAATCACCCATCTATAAGTTGCTTCAAGATTTGGGGTCTCGCTTGTTATGTTGCCAAATAATTGTATAGCGATCTGACGACCGTCATTGATAAAACGCGCTGACCGGATACCGACGACTCCATCAAAATAGACAATTGTGTTTTTGTTGTATTCGGTTATGACCCGCATGATATTGGGCGAAATATCATATCCTGAGCCTTCAGAATGAAATCCCGCTTGCAGACAGTAATCGGTCTCCAAGTAGATTTCCTCGCCCGTCGCGGTTAAGGTATCTTGCCAATTTTCACTTAATACACTCGCTGCATCCCGTACTTCGCCGCTATGCGCGTTCCAACGCCAAGCACCAAAACGCAGTACCGCATCAATCGGACGCCAAACGACACCCGCAAAGGTAATTTCATCCGCACTAACGGATAACATCTCCGGCATAAAATAATCATTGCTAAACTTTTGCTCATCTTTGGCTAAATCAGTGAAATAAGTGGCTTCGGCATTCATCTCGTGGACGATCTGCTTTTTGTCCAAATCAATGAGGAATATCTGCCAAGCCGGCTTAATTCTATCTATGACACATTCTTCGGGGTAGGTGGGGAGGTCTGGAAGGTCACATATAAACTTAATATTTTCCATTGGCGGAGCATAATTTAGAATGCCAACTGCGCTGTAATGCTCATCGGAGCTAAAGATAGCGTTACCACAATGAGCGATTTTGCCAAAATTTAAAGCAACCGTAAATTCTTGCTCGACTAAATCGTAAATATAAAATATATGTCCTTGAAAGTCGGCGTCATATTCACAAACGGCTCGAAAACGACCATTGGGTGAATAAGGGGCGTAATAGGATGATCGGTAAGTATCCGCGCTCGGTGGCATATCAACCGGCTCTGTACGCCCGTCGATATACAGGCGCAGCAACTGATCTTGGTCATGAATATAGACAAACCATTCAGGGGATGACGGCGCAGCAGTGACATAAGCGCCAACTGCTGCCAGCACAATACAACCTATGAGGATGAGCGGAACACGAGGATCAAGCCGCGTCTTCACATCACGACTGCGCGGCGGCGACTTGCTGCGCCCGACGCAGCGCGAGGCGGTCATGGATGCCCCACACGACGATGATGATGAACGAGACACTGTACACGGCTAGCCACGGCGCCAGCGCAGGGCTGAGGCGCAGCGCTAAGTAGGTACCCCACAGCGAATAGATCGCCAACAGCAGTTCTACCCACATGGCTGGATCACGCTTGAGGGCGTAACCGCTGCCTTCCCATGCCTGCGCGAACTTGGGTGTGCGGCGAAACTCGGTATTACGCCCCAATAGCCCGCCAATAACGGCCTGTGTGTTGCTCCATGCAATGCCTGTCCCAAGCGCCATCAATATTGGGAAAGCCATCAAACGCTTCGGCCAATCCAAATAGAGCGCCTGTTGGCTGATGACATAGATCAACGGCGTCACAAGACCGACGACACCGAGAAGGCTCAGGGATAAATGTTGAAGGCTGTTGGTCACTAAGAGCGGCGGGGTGAGGATCAGCAAAATCATCATCAGGGGGTGTGGCATGTACTGGCACAGATGAAGGGTTGCCATGAAACGCCTCGACAGGCTGAAGTCTGAGCGCCATAACGGCATAAAGGTATGCCCAAGTGTTTGGGTTGTGCCTTTTGCCCAGCGTGCCTGCTGCTGTTTATAAGCGGCGATCTGGGGTGGCAGTTCACCGGGGACAACCACATCGGGCAGATACAAAAATTCCCAACCTGCCAGTTGAGCGCGGTAACTAAGGTCTAAGTCTTCGGTGAGCGTCAGATCACGCCAACCACCCGCTTCTTTGATGCATTGGGTACGCCATACGCCACCGGAACCATTAAAGGTCATCAACCATCCGCCACGACTGCGAGCCGTTTGTTCAACAACGAAGTGACTATCCAACGCCAGCGTTTGCCCCAGCGTCAGCAGATTGCCAAACGGATTGAGATGTCCCCAACGGGTTTGCACCATACCCAGCTTGGGACGGGTGACGAGATGCGGAATGGTATGCCGCAGGAAGTCTGGTGCGGGTACAAAGTCGGCATCGAGTACCATGACAAACTCAGCATCGGTCAAGGTCAAACCATAAGCCAATGCGCCGGCTTTAAAGCCTTTGCGTTCTGGACGGCGAACATGCTGAATATTCAAGCCCGAAGCCGTAAGCACAGCAACCTTCGCCGCTGTAATATCGACAGTGATGTCGCTTGAGTCATCCAAGACCTGTACCGTTAGCTTTTCACGCGGGTATTCCAACGCTGCTACTGCATCCAGCAGCCGCCCGACTACATGCCGTTCGTTGTAGAGCGGTAATTGAACCACAACCGACGGCCATTCATCGACGGATGGGGTGGGCACAGGGTCATGCCGATGGCGCAGGTAAACACCCAATAGAAAAAGCTGACTGCACGCATATAAAGTAAGCGACACAGCACAAATGATGTAGAGAAGAATAAGCAGGTTGAGAAACATTTAGAAGAGTCTATCGATATTAAGAAGACGTGACAAGGGTTGACACAAGACCCTATTATAGGCCATCTCAACACCCCCTCTTGCCACAACCCTCTACTGATCCCCATTGATTGTACGCAATTTTCCCCGATTTGTTGCGTACCAACTTACCTATCTTGTCTTCCTAATTATAAGAAGCTGCTGAGAAAGAACCATCGAACTTTAGTCTGGACTCTTAATCCGCCGGAAACCTTCGCCATAAGCCACATGCCCCTGCCCGACGACCATGAAGGCGTTGGGGTCGGCACGGTTGACCAGACGTTGAAGGCTGCTGACCTGCGACCGTGAGATGGTTATAAAGAGGACTGTATGGAACTGCTCGGTGAACATCCCTTTGCCCTCCCACGCGGTCACCCCGCGCCCCATTTCTTCCATCACCAGTTCAGAGATGGCATCCGGCTTATCGGTAATAATGGTCGCTGTACGGATGACGCTCGGCCCTTCTAATACATAATCGGCAGCCGCGCCGTTCACGAACAGGGCGATAATGGCATAGAGTGCGCCTTCCCAACCGAATACCAAGCCAGCTAACGTAATGACCAGCGCCTCGGTATAGAGAGAGCTGCTACTTAACGGCAAACCGAACTTCTGCTGAAGGATACGCCCGAGTGTAGCGGTGCCGCCCTGTGTGCCACCTGCCCGCAGCACCAAGCCGCCGGATATACCACCGAGGATGCCACCGAAAATCGCGTTCAAGAGCACATTCGTGCCGACCTGCACACCGGCAACATAGGGCTTGAGAAACTCGACCAGCAGCGAATACATAACGATATAGGCGACGGTGCGAACAACGATACGCCAGCCACCGAGCATCCGGTAACCGTAGATTTGGATGGGGATATTGCCGAGCAGGATGAGCAAGCCGATGGGCAGGCGTGCGTCCAGATGGTTGAGCATGACTGCAATACCGCTGACACCGCCGGGCGCGATCTGGAAGGGCGCGAAGAAAATATTGACACTGGCGGCTTCAATCGTCGCCGCAATCACCAGCATCAAATAGCTGGTAAAAAGTTCAAACATCACTGCACGCTGTGGAATGCGAACCTGCATCAAGTATCCCTTTGGTTATAAGCAGAACAGCCGCATTGTAACCAATATTTCCTTTTTTGCCGTAGTCGATCTACCAAATTCAGTTATGATAAACCTGTTTATCGACTATTGTAATTCGCTATGTAATGAACAATTTGGAGCGTAACATGAAAACCTTTTTTCGTGGTTTATCCATTATTTTAATGCTAATGCTTGCCCTACCAGTGATGGCGCAGCAGGACGAAGTTCCGCCGGATGATGCGCCATACAAGAAAGCTGCACTGTCGGTTGAAGAACGTGTGGAAGATTTATTGGCGCGGATGACGTTGGAAGAGAAAATCGGGCAGATGACGCTGGTTGAAAAGAACAGCATCAAAGTTGACGATATTGATGGCCTATTCATCGGTGGCCTGTTAAGCGGTGGTGGTGGGTACCCGCGCACGAACTCTGCCGAAGCGTGGGCGGAAATGGTGGATGGCTTCCAACAGCAGGCATTGAACACGCGCCTAGCGATCCCTATTATTTACGGGGTGGATGCGGTACACGGGCATAATAATGTTAAAGGCGCGGTGATCTTCCCGCACAACATCGGCATGGGTGCGACCCGCAACCCTGAGTTGGTCGAACAAGCCTGCGCGGTGACAGCCGTCGAAACCGCCGCAACCGGCATCTACTGGGATTACGCGCCGGTCGTTGCCGTGGTGCGGGACATCCGCTGGGGGCGCACCTACGAAGGCTACAGCGAAAACACCGATTTGGTCACTCAATTAGGTACGGCGTGTTTACGCGGGTTGCAAGATGGTGACATCTACGTGCTGGGAACACCCAAGCATTATGTAGGCGATGGCGGCGCAGGTTGGGAGACCTCGACAACTGATAACTATACTATCGACCGCGGTGTGACGCAGGGCGACGAAGCTTTTCTGCGCACGGTTCACCTGCCACCGTATGAAGCGGCCATTAACTCCGGCGCGATGAGCATCATGGTGTCATATTCCAGCTTCGGCGGCATGAAGATGAGCGCCCAACAATACTTGATTACGGATGTGCTGAAGGGCGAACTCGGCTTTAACGGTTTCGTCGTTTCCGACTGGAAGGCGATTGACGAGATTTCAACCCCTTATTATGACGCGGTAGTGACCTCAATCAACGCCGGCATGGATATGAATATGGTTCCCTACGACTACACAACGTTCATTAAGGTGATGACCGATGCGGTAGACGCGGGTGATATTTCGATGGAACGGATTGATGATGCGGTACGGCGTATCTTGCGAGTGAAGTTCATGATGGGCTTATTCGAGCGTCCGTTTAGCGACCCTGATCTACTGGCAAGCGTTGGCTCGGATGCGCATCGGGCAGTAGCGCGGCAGGCGGTCAGCGAGTCGTTAGTGCTGCTCAAGAACGATAACGAAGCCCTCCCACTTGCAAAGGATGTGGCACATATCTTTGTCGCGGGTGAGGCGGCGGACGACATCGGCATCCAATCCGGCGGCTGGACAATCGAATGGCAGGGCAAAACCGGCAACATAACCGCAGGAACAACGATTCTCGACGCAATTAAAGATGCGGTCGGCAACGATGTGGATGTGAAGTTCAACCGATTCGGGCGTTACAACAATGCCAACGACGACAGCGGTAACCCGATTCAGGCCGAGATCGGGATTGCGGTGGTGGGTGAACAACCGTATGCCGAGGGCATGGGCGATGACAGCGACTTGAGCCTATCTGAGCCTGATCTGGCGATGATTGCGCGGATACGCGAACGAGTCGATACGTTGATCATCGTTTTGATTTCAGGCCGCCCGATGATTATCAGTGACACACTGGATGAGGCAGATGCATTCGTGGCGGCATGGCTGCCGGGGACGGAAGGCGCAGGCGTTACGGACGTGCTGTTCGGGGATAAGCCGTTCACGGGAACGCTGCCCTTCACTTGGCCGCGCACGATAGACCAACTGCCGTTCGACTTCACCAATTTGGCGACCGATGGGGATGACTCGCCATTGTTCCCATTCGGCTACGGGCTGAGGACAGGCGGGTAAGCAGACAAATTAAAGCAGGGGCACAGAAGTAGTTCCGATAAAATAATGCGAATACAGACCCCCTCCGTCGCTGACGCGACACCTCCCCCGCAAGCGATGGAGGCAAATTCTTCAGGCGTGCAATTTCGCAACATTTATTTGGAACTACTGAAATCGTTAGAAGGATGCTGCTCGTGGGCAGCATCTTTTTTTGTTAGCAGGAGGCGAGTTTCAAGGGCTTTGAGGATGTCGGCTTGCACCTGCTCGACTGACTGCGCGGCATTGACAACGACCCAGCGCTGCGGTTCGGCGGCAACCAGCGCATGATACCCATCGCGCACCCGCTTGTGGAAGTCGAGCGCCATCGCGTCTAGCCGGTTCCACTCACCACCTTTATCAAGCGCACTCAGGCGGCGCTGTAGGCTGTCCTCCGGCGCAATGTCGAGCAGAATGGTGAGGTCGGGTTTCAGGCCGCCGGTGGCAAACCCGGTAATCAGTTTGAGTTGACCCAAATCGAGACCATGCCCATAGCCTTGATAGGCGTAGGTTGAGTCGAAGAAGCGGTCACAAATGACGAGACCGCCGGATGCGATATGCGGCTTGATAACTTCCTCGACGATTTGTGCGCGGGATGCGCTGTACATCAACAGTTCGGCACGGGGGTGCATGGCCTGATTTTTCATATCATGCAGCACATGGCGAATCTGGTCACCAATCGCGGTTCCGCCCGGTTCGCGGGTGAGCAGCACGTTATGCTCGCGCTCACGTAATGTGGTTACGGTCATGGCGACCTGTGTGGTTTTACCGCCGCCGTCCGGCCCTTCAAAGGTAATAAACATAAAAGGTTTCCAGTGATAACCGATATATCACCAGTTTACAGGTAAGCGACGCGATATAACAGACGAGGGTAGACGATTAAATCAATAGGGGCGGAATAAAAATGTAGGGATTTGCCGGCGACAAATCCCTACAGATACATTTGAGGTTAAACGTGTTAATTCGCGCGGAGGATGCGCACGCGGCGTTCCGGCTCGTCGCCAAAGCTCTCGCTAAAGAGCCGTGCCTGACGCGCCATTTCGTGCTGGCGGCGGCGGGTATCGGCATCCTGCGGATCAAGGTCAACATATTCCGCGCCATTGCGGACGCGCAAAATCGCCGACTTGGTTTCCTCGATTGCCATGCCATACGGATCGTCCGGTCGCACGATGTCCTCAAGCCCATACAGGTCGATGAGGAAGTTCTCGATTTGCGACACGGTATTCGCCCGCAGCACATAAATGGGTGTACCACGGCGTTCGGCATCCACAATCAGCTTGGGACGGCGGCGGTAATCATTCTTGATAGTCACAATCGCGTCCGTCTGGTTGAAGTCATCCACCACTGTCGCGGGGACGTGCAAGCGCCGTGCCGACTGCATCAAGCGGTTACGAGCGACACCATAGGCGTACAGGCGCAGAGGTTGCAGCGCGGGATTTGAATTTCCATTGCCGTTACCCCCATTACCGCTGCTGGTATTGGTGCTGCTGTTGCCATTGTTATGCCCGTTAGGCGGCACAACCTTACCCCGCCGCCCATTACTCGGCGTTGTGTTATCCAACGCGAGGCCGTTGTCACGTTCGCGGTTGTTGCGGCCACTGCGTTCGGTTGCAGCACGCGATTCCGGGATCATCGTTTCGATTTCAATCTCGCCACGAGCATTCCGTGCGCGGAGTTCAATCGGCAGCGGACGCCCACGCAGTTGACCATCCACGGCTGCGGCTACATCCTCGTGAACGGCAAGGCGATCACGGGTTTGCAGTTCAATCAGCACGTCGAAGGTCGGCGGTGCTTTACGTTCCTGCACCGACTTCTGCGTACCACGTCGGCGGGCTTCTTCATCCGAAAGCGTCACTGACTCGATACCGCCAATCAGATCAGACAGTGTAGGGTTGAGCATCAAGTTTTCGAGCGCGTTACCGTGGGCAGTGCCGATGAGCTGAACACCACGTTCAGCAATGGTACGGGCGGCCTGCGCTTCAAGTTCACGACCGATTTCATCAATGACGATAACTTCGGGGTTGTGGTTTTCAACCGCTTCGATCATGACTTCGTGCTGTCGTTCGGGCTGCGACACCTGCATCCGGCGGGCTTTACCAATCGCAGGATGCGGTACGTCACCATCACCACCAATTTCGTTGGAGGTATCGACAATGACCACACGCTTTTTCTCGGCCAGCACACGGGCAGCTTCGCGCAGCATGGTGGTCTTACCGACACCGGGCGGCCCCATGATGAGGACACTTTGACCAGACTCAACAAGGTCTTGAATAATGTCGATTGTGCCGTAAACGGCACGACCAACACGGCACGTCAAACCCACCACATCACCCCGACGGTTACGAATGCCGGAAATGCGGTGCAAGGTACGTTCCAAACCGGCGCGGTTGTCCGCGTCGAACATACCAATGTTGCTCACAATCGCATCAATATCGTCGCGGGTGACGTCCTCAACAATCAGAACCACTTCACCATCGAGATAACGTGCCGTTGGAACACGCCCTAAATCGAGAACGATTTCGAGCAAGTCATCGGTATTCCCTATGTGGTCAAGTGCAGCGTTTAGATGAGGGGGCAAAACACGGCGCAATTCGAAGATGTTATCTGTAATACGGCGTTCCATATATTCTCTAGAACACTCCTATTGAGTAAATGCAGCGGAGCGGTTTCACATCTGAAGTTAGACGGAATAAGCGCTCATGCAAGATATACGTTACGTACCAAACTGGAATTATAGATGAAACCACAAGCCTTTTATTTACTAGACTGTCGGAACAGTCGCTTCATCTGCCAGATGATACCTGCTAGCCCACGGCGTTTTCGCAGTTCAGCCTCCACTTTGAACCATTCTAATGCCGCCAGATTACGTTTATGCTCGTCAAGCATATGATTACTATCATATTTCAGGCGATTGGCGGCGATTCCAAGATTTTTAGTATCAACCTCGTCGTAAGCCATAACCAGCTTCCATATAACTGTAATGAACGTCCTTAAAATTATTCCTTCCGGCTCTCGGTAATGCCGTTGGGCGGTTTAACTCGACTTGGCACCGCTTCGAGCCGATGACGCAGCGGTGTGAAAGCGGCGTTACGGATGCCAGCGGCGATATGTTTGACCATTACTGCCTGCCAAGCGCAAATCGTAAAACCGAGTTCCGCCAGCGCATCATCCAACCAATCCTGATAACGGCGCACACGGATGAACACGGGTACTTTGCCTGCCCGATCAATCTTGGCAATCGCCGCCGCGATCACATCAGGCGCCTTGCTAAAGATGTCAGGGTGCAGGTGGGGGGTGAGGTAAACACCCATTTTACCATCTACAACGCCAATGTAGCCTTCAACACGGTCGTCGCTGCGATAGACAAAACCTTCGCCTTCATCCGGCAGTTCGGTTATGGGCTGCACCAGTTTGGGGACAATGTTGCCAAACAGTAGATGAATACCGGACATATCTTCTTCGGTGGTATGTTCAAGCGTGATGTCATTTTTAGGCTCATAATCCACCGTTTCTTCTGGCGCACGGCACCAAATTTCCTGCCGTGCATAGATGGCATAACTTGCTATACGCATCGTCTTGAAAAGCGGTGCGCTTTCTTCCACCTCCGCCGTTAGCAGGTGAGCGCCCCGCTTACCGGCCTCGGCAGCCATCGCGTCCAGCACATGCAGCCACGCCGTATCATCTTCGCCTTCCTGCGGTGCAGGCGCGACATAGGTAATCTGGGCGTAGGCATCATCCTGTCGTAAGCGGAATTGACCGGCGACTTGCTGGTTTTCGGTACGGGTGACCATTGTATAGACACCGCGATAGGGCAGCAGGAGTGTGATGAGGCCAGAACTCTGTGCGCCGGTCGCGTCTGTATAAAACAGTTCGCTATCCAGCACCATACCGCCGCTTTCACTCAGCCGCCTAACTAATGGAATATCCACCAGAGTCACGGCGCGTGTTTCCGCCGTGTCGCGTACCGGCATAAAACCTCGTTCGGTATGACCCAGCCAACACATACCCCAACGGTAACATCAGACACCTTACAATTCCCTTGATGGAATATGCCAAGTGAAGGGGGGTGGTTGTGCAGGGTAAATCGTGGAAGTACACATTCACCTTATTGTAGCACGCATGAGCGCAAGCTGACAATTCGCCATCGCCACTTTTGAAAGTTCATACCAGACTTTAATCACACCGAACATAGCTATTATAGGGATAATTTTGGGATTTTAAAGGGTCAAATAGGGTCATATTTGGGAAAACGGCACAACTGCGCTATTTTATTGGCGAGTTCGCAGGGCTATGTTAAAGTTTGTAGAAAATAACGAACTTCTTTTTAAGGATTTTCATGCAAGCCTTTGAAATAGCAGATTTGATTAATGAACAAGCGGCTGGCACTTCGCCCTACTTAGAATTTTTGAAGCATCCAAGTTTAAGCGTTGGTTTATATGCCCTGCCAGCAGGCGGGGTCGATAAGCAGCAGCCGCACACCGAGGACGAGGTGTACTACGTGGTGAAGGGTCGTGGCATGTTCCGCCACGCTGACGAAGACCGCGCGGTACAGGCTGGTTCAGTGCTGTTCGTGGCGGCAAATGTCGAGCACCGCTTTCATTCGATCACCGAAGCGATGCAAATTATTGTCTTTTTCGCCCCTGCCGAATATACAAATCGGTTATCTTGACCACCACTGAAACAGGTTCTCAACAGATTGAACATAATGCGGCAGCTTTGGGTAAATACACCAAATTGCCGGGGTAAAAATCGTCATTAGGCTGGTTGTCCCCTTCACTTGATGAGGGTATGATACGCGAAGAGATGCAGTTTAAAAGTTTTTTAGCCGTTTTAAGGAGTCAAAGATGAAGCGTCGTTTGTTACTCGTTTCAACGCTGATGCTAGCACTAACACTGGTGGTTGCGCCCACACTGGCGCAAGACCGCAAAGTGGTGACAGTCAGCTACACACAAGAACCGCTGACCCTAAACCCGCTCTACGTGACCCAATGGTTTGCCACGAATGTGATCGACATGCTGCTGACACCACCGTGGTTTATTGATGATCAGAGTCAGCCAGTTCCGGTACAAGTAACGGAAATGCCGAGCGTCGAAAACGGTGGCATCAGCGAAGATGGCACGGTTATCACTCTTAAACTGCGCGATGATTTGAAGTGGAGTGATGGTGAACCGCTGACCTCGGCGGATTATGTCTTCACCTACGAAATGATTATGGCGGATGGCAACACCGTTAGCTCGCGTGATCCGTGGGAAACGAAAGTCGCCAGCGTAACCGCGCCCGACCCGACCACCGTGGTCATCACCTTCAACGAACCGTTCGCACCGTGGTTAACAGCGTTGTTTACGCTGTCCCCTGCCATGCCGGAGCATGTCCTGCGCCCCATTTATGACGCGGAAGGCACATTGGATACGGCTGAGTGGAACGAAACTTCCAACCCCGGCAGCGGCGCATTTGTGCTGAACGAGTGGGAAACCGGCAGCTATTTGTCGTTGACCCCGAACGAAAATTCATTTGTTGGTCAACCAAAACTTGATGAAGTGTTCTTCCGCATCGTTGCCGATGACGGCACCTCCCAGAACGCGGCACTGACGACCGGTGACGCTGATATTGGTGTGTTCCTGACCGCAGCCGACGCAGTCGAACTCGAAGGGGCTGGCCTCGTTATTTCTCAGGTCGCTTCCGGCTATAACGAAGGCTGGTACCTGAACGTGAACCCCGCATCTGCACACCCTGCGATGCTCGATGTGAACGTGCGTAAGGCATTGGCGCTGGCCTTTAACCGTCAACAGATTGTAGACGATCTGCTGTTCAGCAAGACGCGCATCGCCACCAGCTTCTGGGATGGCTCACTGTTCGTTCGTCCTGATGCGCAGCCTTATGACTACAACCCTGAAGAAGCCGCAGCCTTGCTCGATGCCGCCGGTTGGGTAGATAGCAACGGCGACCGTACACGCGATAAGGACGGTACGGAACTCGTGCTGCGCTTCATCGCCAGCCAGCGCCAGATTCGCAAGGATGTGCAAGCGGTCGTGCAGCAGGCTTTTGCCGAAATCGGTGTGGGTGTAGAAACCAGCAACTACGACAACTTCTTCGATACCTACGGTGAAGGTGGCCCGATGGCGACCGGCGCGTATGACATTGGTGAATACTCTGGCTCATCGCAGTTCCCTGACCCGAACACGGCTGACTTCTTGTGCTCGGAAATCCCCTCGGATGAAAACCCCGAAGGCTCGAACTGGGTTGGCTATTGCAACGAAGAAGTCGATGCCCTGTTCCAAGAACAGCTTAAGACGACTGACCCTGATGCCCGTATCGCGCTCTTCCAAGAAATCGACCAGAAGATGTTCGATGATGTGGTGTGGGTGGGTGTATGGTACGACGCTGACCTCTGGGCGACTAACGCGCGTGTCATTGATGCCAAATACGGTGGCGCTGATCCGTTCTGGAACGCGATTAACTGGGACGTAAGCAGCTAACGGTTCATGTGATTTCAAGATGGGGTGGGGATTTTACCCTGCCCCATTTTATTTTAGAAATCCCCGATTATAGGGAGGCCAGCACATGGGTCGCTACATCATCCGGCGGTTATTACAAGCTATTCCATTGGTTATCTTCGTCAGCTTAGCCATTTTTGTCCTACTGCAAGCGACGGGTGACCCGCTGGCGACGATGGGTGGGCGCTCACCAACCAAGTCCGAGGATAAAGCACGGCTACGACGGCAGTTGGGTTTGGATAAGCCCCTACTTGAACAATATTTATATTGGCTTATTGGCAACGATTGGGCGATGTTCGACCGCGATGGTGACGGTATCGCGGAAGCACCCGGCACGCGCTACGGTGTGCTGCGTGGTGACTTTGGCACATCCATCGTGACCAAACGACCGGCGATGGATATTATTCTCGACCGGCTGCCAAACACGCTGTTACTCATGGTCACAGCAGAAATTATTACGTTATTCTTCGCGCTCATTATCGGGGTCGTTTCAGCAGTCAAACAATACAGCATTTTTGATAACGTCCTTAGTGGATTCTCTTTTATTACCTTTTCGATGCCCATTTTTTTGGTAGGTTTCGGGCTTTTATATATATTCGCCGTCAAATTCCGTGAGTGGGGTCTGCCCTTCTTACCGACAGGCGGTATCTTTGATCCTCAGATAGGCCGAACCCCCAGCCAGCTTGTCCTCCATATGATCTTGCCAGTCGCAACAATTACGATTATCAGCGTGGCCGGTTACAGCCGCTATGTACGCTCGAACATGCTGGAAGTAATTAACTCGGACTATATTCGGACGGCACGGGCAAAGGGCTTGACGGAACGCAACATTCTCTACCGCCACGCCTTTAAGAACGCTGCCCTGCCACTAGCCACCCTGATCGGGCTTGACCTGCCCTTTCTGCTCGGTGGTGCGGTGGTGACGGAGCGCATCTTCGCATGGCCGGGAACGGGGCGCTTATTCCTCGACCATCTCGAACTGCTCGATTATTCGGTGTTGATGGGACTGCTCATGTTGATCACGGTGGCGGTCGTTGTGTTCCAACTGCTGACCGACTTGTTATATACGTGGCTTGACCCGCGTATCCGCTATTCATAGGGGGCAGTGTTATGGCAACCGCAACGGTTAAACCTGTCCGGCTCAATGTGGTCGAGGGTGAAGCGAAAGCCCAATCACCAACCCAGCGCGTTATTAAACGCTTCACACGCCACCGCGCGGCAATGTTTGGCTTGTTTATTTTAGTTGGCGTATTCGTCTATATCATCGTCGGCTCATTTATTTTCACCGAGGCACAGGCTAACTTTAACGATACGAGTATCCGCCTGCAAGCACCGTCAGCCGAGCATCCATTTGGAACCGACCGCATCGGACGTGATATTCTGGCGCGGACGATTTACGGTGGGCAAATCTCACTAATGATCGGTTTCTTAGCCGTTGTGGTGGAGGTTTTGTTAGGTACAGCGGTGGGTGCGGTCGCGGGTTACTACGGCGGATGGATCGACGCGATCTTGATGCGCATTACGGAGGCCATGCTCAGTATTCCGTCGCTGCTGCTGCTGCTGGTGATGGCGCGATTTTTCGCGGGGAAAATTGACCCTCAACCTTTTTTGGGTCGGTCATTAAGTGGTAGTGTCATTATTATCATCCTCATCATAGGGCTAACCAGTTGGATGAGCCTCGCGCGTATCGTGCGCTCGAACGTACTGTCGCTCAAGGAAACCGAGTTCGTCTTGGCTGCCAAAGCCCTCGGCGTACAAAACTGGCGCATCATCATCAACCACATTCTGCCGAACACGCTGGCCTCGATCATCGTGTCGCTCACCTTAGGTGTAGCAACCGCCATTTTGACCGAAGCCTATGTCAGCTTCCTCGGTTTAGGCGTACAAGCGCCCACCGCCAGTTGGGGCAACATGCTGACCGAAGCACAGGAATTTACGGTAATTAAAAACGCACCTTGGTATTGGTTCTTTCCAAGCTTGCTGATCTTGCTCACCGTTCTCAGCATCAATTTCGTGGGGGATGGCCTGCGCGATGCCTTCGACCCGCGTTCTGATAACCGCGTATAGCAACCGTAATGAAGCGATCAGTGTGAAGGAAAAACTTGCAAGCTCACCTTTTCAACAGGTGATTCAGAAGATTGATCCTCAGGCGCGGCTGCTACGTGAATGGATGCTGAAAGGTGGCGTATCCGCTCAGGTGACGGCAATCAAATTTGAGCGTGCTAACGGGAAGATCGAAACGGTGGTCATTCGTCAGCATGGGGCGGTTGATCTGGCTCATAATCCACACATAGCCACTGATGAGTTTAAGCTGCTGAACATCCTGCATACCGGCGGCATAAAAGTCCCGCTGCCCTACTTTGCTGACGAATCTTGTGAGATTCTGCCCTCTCCTTATATCGTGATCGTCTTTATCGAGGGTGAAACGGTGTTCGCGCCAAGTGACATCAGCAGTTATGTAACTCAAGCAGCCGACCAACTCTCACGTCTGCACCGCACATACTGGGCGGGCATCAACTTTTTGACTACACCCGATTATTCAACATGGTTTCGCGACCGTCCAGCAAAACTTGATGATTCAATCGGTGAAGGACAAATTCGCGATGTGCTGGAAGCAGGTTGGGGCTCCATCACCAATAACCCCATGACGCTGCTGCATGGTGATTACTGGCCGGGAAATCTCCTCTGGAAAGATGAGCAGCTTGTCGCCGTGATTGATTGGGAAGATGCTGCCCACGGCGACCCGCTGCAAGATTTAGCAAAAGCCCGACTGGAGCTGCTATGGGCGCTGGGCGACGATGCCATGCACCAGTTCACAAACACCTATTTACAACTGACAACGCTCGACAGCCGCAGCCTGCCCTATTGGGATTTGTGCGCGGCGCTGCGTCCAGCATTCAAGCTCAGTGCATGGGTCGATGATGCCGCCGAGCAGCAGATCATGCGTGACAAACTCCGTACCTTCGCTGTACAGGCAATTGCAAAAATCGGGAATGATGAATCATAACTCGATGAACGATAGTTATATTTTCTCCAAATTTGCCAGTATCTACATAGCGTAGTTGGTCACTCGCGCATCTGTCTATTTACATTTGGGATACTAATCACCAACCGGCATCAAATCATCCTCGTCGACTCGTCCTAACTTCCAACCGCGAGCCTTCTGACGCTCATCCCAGAAGCGGCGGTACATGCCCTCTTGGGCAATCAATTCATTGTGCGTACCTTCTTGAATGATCTGTCCTTCATCCAGTACGAAGATTTTGTCTGCATACTGTACCGTGTTCAGTCGATGTGCGATGACAATCAGGGTTTTTTTCGCGGTGAGTGCATTAATTGCCTGCTGGATCAAACGTTCATTCTCCGGGTCGATGCTAGCGGTAGCCTCGTCCAGCAAAACAATCGGCGCGTCTTTGAGGATGGCACGCGCAATCGAGATCCGCTGCTTTTGTCCACCGGAAAGGGTTGATCCGCCTTCACTAATGCGGGTGGAATACCCTGCTGGAAATTCAACGATAAAATCGTGACACTGTGCCGCGCGTGCTGCCGTAAATACCTGTTCATCCGTTGCATTGGGATTACCAAACTTGATATTGTTCATGATGGTATCGTTGAAGAGGTATACGTCCTGAAAAACCATCGTAATACTCGCCAACAACGTGTTCGCGGTTAAATCACGCACATCAACGCCGCCAACCGTCACACGGCCTACATTTGCATCCCAAAAACGCGCAATCAGATTGGTGATTGTCGTTTTGCCGCTGCCAGACGGGCCGACAAGCGCAACCATCGCATTCTGAGGAATATTGAAGCTAACATCATTAAGCACCGTTTTATCTTCATAACTGAAACGGACATTTTCAAACGAGATGGCGTATCCATCCGGGTGTTTACCTTTCACTGGTTCTGGCAGCAACGGTGTCGCGATGAACTCATTGATGTTATTCACCCCATTGGCCAGACGGCGGGGGGAGCTGGAGGTAGGGGGGGGCGGGAGTGGGGGGGGGGGG
>JAPUDW010000211.1:22283-54293 GCA_027492915.1 Bacteroidota bacterium
GATGTTATTCACCCCATTCGCCACAATGCGCTGGAAGCTCAACATATCACCCATCAGAAATATGGGGCCATAAAACGATGTACCGAGCAGCATAAAAATTAGTAACCGATCAAAGGTTATGGTACCGGTTGTGATAAGCAATGCACCAACAATCAGCATGAACGCAAAACCAATTTCCAGAACAGCGCCAAAGCCTGTCATGGTCGGGGTAATGCGGGTAATCGTCGAGCGGCTGGCAAGGCGGTACCGATCCATTGCCTGTTCAAATTGGGCAAACCGTTCGCCGGGCAAATTGAAAGCCCGAATAACGCCAATCCCCTGAATGTATTCCACCATACGAGAGTTCGCTTGCTTCCGTGCTTCTCGTTGTTCATGCCATACTTGATCAAAAACACGCAGCCCTCGCCACAGCACGAGCACCGCAAACGGCACACTGACAGCCATCGCCAGTGCCATACGCCAGTCTAGAAACAGCGTGAACACAAATATCAGCAACGGCGCAACAACACTGGACACAAATATGGAAGTGGTTAGGCGCGTCTCCAGAAATTCGATGGTGGTCGTGAATAGGGCATCAACATATCCAACATCGTGTTTCGAGAAGAACCCTAACGGCAAACGCCGCAAATAATCACTCAAAAAGAGACGCAAGTTCCGTTGAATCCGTGTATCTAGACGTAGGAACGATTTATACGTTAGGAAACCAAATAGATACTGCCCCGCGAAAACAAACAACATGCCAAGTGAAAGCGCCAGAATGACACTGTGCGTCATGGTATTGGTATGCAGCGTAACCAACGCCAGATAGATAATCCCGGCTGGATAGGCAATGAAAATGCCCTCTAGAAATGACCACACGATACTGCGACGAAATAAAGCGCGTTCTTTCCCCACCAAAGCGTTAACACGCTGCCAATGGCTTGCCGCACTTTTTAGCGGCTCAAAGGGATTTTCAAAAGGTTCGGCATCCGTATCATCATTTATAAGTCGGCCAGCAACGGCCATCTCAACCGGCGTATCTGCAGTGAACTGCCATGTCACAGCGTCGGTATGAGCTGACCACAGTGTTTGATAAAGTGGGTTCGCTGCCAACAATTCCTGATGCGTTCCTGCTGCGGCAATCTGTCCATCATCGACGAGAAGGATTTGATCCACTTCGGTAATCGTAGACAGACGATGGGCAACCACGATCAAGGTTTTATTGATACCTGTGGTGCTCGTCATAAGCGCTGCAATCGCTTCTTGAATCAGGGCTTCGTTTTCAGGGTCAATAAATGCGGTCGCTTCGTCTAGAACAATGATCGGGGCATCCTTGAGAATGGCACGGGCAATGGACAATCGCTGCCGCTGCCCGCCACTCAATTTGGCTCCATTTTCACCGATTGCGTAATCATAACCACCGAGCTGCTCGATGAAGTCGTGGCAGCGTGCCATTTTTGCAGCGGCAATGATCTCGTCGCGGGTCGCATCTGGATTTCCAACACGAATATTCTCATAGATGGTGTCGTTGAAAAGAAAAACATCCTGAAAGACAAACGAAATACAATCCATCAGTTCCGTCGTCTTTATCTTTCGAATATCCACACCACCAATACTGATATACCCGCCTGTAACATCCCAGAAACGCGGGATCAATCGTGCAATCGTCGTTTTACCGGCACCAGAGGGGCCAACGAGCGCTGTTACCGAACCTTGTGGGATGGTAAAACTTACGTTATTGAGGATATTTGTCGAGGCATGTGTGTTTTCGGCTTTCTCATTTTGACCATAGCTAAACATAACCTGATGAAAAGCAATGTCATAGCCTGAAGGCCGCTCTGGTTGGGCTGCCTCGGGTAATTCTTTTTCTTTCAACACATTGTCGATGCTCTGTATAGAGAGATTAATCTGGTAGAACGCTAACATGCCATGCATTAAAAAGTTATAAATAGGCCGAGCAAACCCCAAACCAATCAATACAAAGAGTAAGAAGGTGGGCAAATCAAGCGAGTTATTGATGTAGAGCAGCAACCCTGCCGGTAAAACAAACAATGGGCCAGTGCGAAACGCGATTGGGATAGCGGCGTAGGTTCGTTGGACGTCAACACCCATTTGCAGGTAAAACTTCATCATGTCATCAATAACTTGTCTTAAGTCAGCAAATGAGGCATTTGTTCGGGTAAAAGCCTTAATCACCTTCATGCCATTGATGTACTGAATGATCGTACTATTCATCCGATCCATCATCTGATTGTAGGTTTTCATCTCATCTTTCCCGAAGAGACGATTCATCAAACCAAACAGAGCGAGTCCAAGTATGGGTGAGAGCAGCAGCACCAGTGCCATTCGCCAGTCAACCATCAATAGGATGATCCATGACAAAACAGGGATTGCTAGTGCTGCGGCCAGTTCAGGGATAATGTGCGCCAGCACTTCTTCGGTTTTTTCAACATGCTCGTGAATGACGCGTTTGACCGCGCCTGTGTTATTCTGGTCAAAATAGCCAAGGGATAGTGAGCCAAGCTTACGCGCAAGTTGCAAGCGCACATCATAAAGAATGTCATAAGCAGCAATATGCGAAATGTGTAGCGATAGCGCCATCAATAGCGTTTTAAACACCGCTGCTAACAAGCTTGCGCCAGCGATAGTCAACACATAAGTGGTATCGACATTTGCGAGGCCATTGACAAACAAATACCGTGTAATCAAATAGATTGCGACAAACGGAACTAAGCCAAGCGCAGCAGAAATGACCGAAAAAATGGCCGATACGATTAACTGCCCCTGTCGCCGCGTTACCACAGATTGAAAATTGTTATGACTCATCGCCTCACCTAGAATACATTATAGATACGCCCCTACCTACTTGTATGAGGCAGGGGAGTCAAAGCATTGTTAAATATCTCGCAAATTGGGTGGATTTATTCCGCTTCCGCCAGAATTTCCTGTATCTGGGTGTCAGTTAAAGGCTCAGGGACAATATCGGGGTAGAGCAATTGCATGGTTTGGTCAATCGCACGAGACAACAAAGTCAAGCCGCTCTGCCCGCCGAATGTCCAAGAGCTAACACTATAGATTTGCCCATTTTTTACAGCGCTGAGTTCAGGCCAAAGAGGATTTTCGCTGACGCCCATCAATACAGTCGCATCGTCAACACCTTGATTGTCATATCCAGCGAAGAAAATTACATCGGGGTCTAAATTGAGGATCGCTTCGATACCAAATTCTGCGTAACCAAAGGAGGCAAACTGCCCCGCATTTTCGGGCAGTGTGGCCGGGCATTGTGCGAGTTCATAGGCGATCAGCGTGCTGCAAGTCTGCGCCATATCCGTTTCAACATACAACGCCTGCTGTCCAGGAGAACCAAATGCCAGCAGAAGCGATTTGTCATTCGGTGATAACTCGCTGTAGGCCTTCAAGCGATCTTCCATACCCGTAATGACAACATCAACATGACTGGAATGGCCGGTGACAGCCGCAATGAGTTGTAATTCATGGATTGCATCTTCTAGGCTATCGGGATAAGACAACAAGAGAGGGATTCCAGCATCCGCGAGAATCGAACGTAAATCATCATGAAGTCCAAGACTGCCGACGACAACATCCGGTTTCAGTGCAAAAAGCTGCTCTAAATCAGGATAGAAGTTACTTAGGTCAATCTTAAGGCTGGTGACTGTATCAGGGGGTGGCACAGTATGTAGGAGTTCGTATACAGGTATCATGTAATCTGAAATCGCAAGGGGTTCAATGCCCAGTACATAGAGATGATCCTGACAAGATGAACTCAAACACACGATACGCTCAAAAGGAGCATCAAAAGTTTGCTCAAAGCCTGAGCCATCGGTTACGGTTAGCGGGAAGTTATCTGTGGCTTCCAAAGTTGCCTCTTGGGCAGCAAGCGGCATTGTCATCGTAAAAATGATCAACATAATAAGTAAACTGGATAAACGGAACTTCACAATTTGTCTCCTTAAACTTGGGGGGGAGTTTTGATGTACAGGGAAAATTCATAGTCGTTACACTGTCATCAACTCGTTCTTTGCGAAAATAGTCACAATCCCTAGAGATGCTATCGGGATGAGATGGCGATTTCTACGCAGATGATTAATGAAAATCTTTTAAATGCGGAGCGCAATACTTGTAGAACCTCAAATATCCGGTTCATAAATGTTCGTTTATGAATTAAACGACGTTAATTACTACACCCCTGTCAATGTCTGCAATTGAATGCACCCTATTTCACAAAAAGTTCTTTGAGTGATTAATTAATTAATGCCCAAATGAAACAATTACTGTGCCACGCTGCAATTGTTGCTTTAACTGTTTGCGTGGAATTTCCACGTTCTACTCGCTAGAAATGGAACCGTTTAGCGTTTGTTCAAGATGGTATGGCTTACCGTCTAAGCAATCATTTGTGGTTATTTGGTGGGTCGCTTTCAGCACAACGATTTGTTGATACGGCCTTAGAATCCGTGGAAGTTGATTTCGACTCTACCAACGATGTCAAGCCAATCCATGCCGGGACGATGGCAGAAGCGGCTGCGGAAGTGCCTAGCTAAGACGCTATGTAATCTATTCAAAAATGATGACAAGCATCAGACCTTGTGTCCCGATGCCCGTCATGATGTAAAAGCAAATGATGAACTCATCAGCTACAGGAAAAGATATGCCCGATTTTATGTTAAGTGAAACGCTGTGCGTGACGAGCAGCCCGAAATTAACGGCGCTCGTTAATCAGCTAAACGAAAATGATCCTGATGCGCTTATCAACTACTGGGAACAGATCGCCGTGGAAGGCACGCCGCTGATTGAGCTAATTGAGGGAGATGCTGACGAATGTATCGTCACATTTTTGTGGCGCGCTGCTGAAGAACTCCAGCAGGTACTACTCATTATTGACACACTCACTGACCAGTACCGGCGAAGTGATCTCACGCCTTGTTTTATGCAGCACCTTGAAGGCACAAATCTCTGGCATCTCAGCTATCGGATGCGTAATGACTTACGGGCAACCTACCATTTTTATCCCGTAACCCCGCAGCAAACGCTTTTGTCTACAGGTGCTAAAACACGGGAAGAATGGATCGAGGTTATTACGCATACGCTGCCAGATCCTTTCAACCCTAAAACGTTCCCAAACCGGCGGAGTGGTGAGTCGTTATCCGTTTTGGAACTCCCACAAGCACCAACGCAATCCTGGTGGGAGGTACGGGCAAATGTCGCAAAAGGGATTCTAACCGAACACTGCTTACAAAGTGAATTACTCAGCAATCAGCGCAATATCTGGGTCTATCAACCGGCTGATTACGCGCCAGATAACACTGCCTATCCGCTGTTAGTCATGTTAGACGGGCAAATTTGGGTGCAGTCCGTTTCCATCCAAACCACGCTCGACAACTTGATTGCTGCCGGAGAAATCCCGCCGCTGATTATGGTTGCCATCGACTCACTTGATGGGGACACACGCGGTTATGAACTCACATGCAATCCGCTCTTTATTCAATATTTGACCGACGAACTGCTGCCGTGGCTAGAACAGCGCTGGTCAATAACGTCTGACCCTGCACGAACACTTATCACCGGGCAGAGCTACGGCGGGCTAGCGGCTGCCTTTGCCGGATTTCATGCTCCACAGCGATTTGGGAATGTTCTTTCGCAATCCGGTTCCTTCTGGTGGAAAGAGGATGACATAACCAGCGAAGACAATGAGTGGTTGGTGCGACAATACGCCCTTGGAGAAAAACGTCCACTTCGATTCTATATCACTGTCGGTTGGCAAGAATGGATGCTGCTCGCACCTAATCGGCATTTACGCGATGTTCTAACTGCAAAACAATACGCCGTTATTTACAGCGAATACAATGGGGGTCATGACTATATCTGCTGGCGAGGGAATGTTGCCGATGGTTTAATTGCGCTGGCGCAAAGTTGGAACCAACCTGCGAACAGCAGATTAACAAATGATATTTGTGAAATACAAGTTACCCCGCGCAGCACCATCCCACCACAAAAACCGAAGCCATCCGCACCGGAAGTTGTAGAAAGCCCACGTATTCAAGCGCTCAAATCAGCACTCGAAAATGATGATAGAGCGGCGTTGGATGATTTTTGGATGCGAGCAGCGGGTGAAGGAACGCCGCTGATTGAGCCAATTGAGGGCGATGATGACCATTCAATTGTCACATTTATATGGCGTGGCGGCACTGAACTTCAAACAGTGGTGATTCTCGCTAACAAATTCACTGATGCGAGTATTTTTGATGCCAGCATCATGGAACAACTTGCCGATTCGGATGTCTGGTATCGCAGTTACCGGATTCGCTCCGATTGGCGCGCGTCCTATAAGCTTGCTCCTATTCTCATTTCGGATGCAGATCACAGCCTCGGCGCTTATGCCTCGCGTTTAGTCCAACGGGCGATTGCAGTTGGATCGCGCGTGCCGCGTAACATTTTGGAGCAGTGGTGGGGCGCAGTCGAACAGGCTGTAACTGATCCGCTCAACAAAAACCGATTTCAGGATTATTCTGTGGTTGAATTACCCCATGCTCCCGTGCAGCACTGGCTTAACCCGCATCATGATGTGCCCGTAGGCAGCATGACAGAGCATGTAGTCCAAAGCAAAATTTTAGGAAACGAACGACGTGTTTGGGTATATACACCCGCAAATTATTCCTCAGAAAACCCTCCATATCATGTAATGTTACTGCTAGATGGGCAATCGTGGATTAACGATAACCCCATCGCGACCACACTCGACAATCTGATCGCCGCCGGTGAAATACCGCCGTATGTCGTGATTATGCCAGAAGCGCTTGATTTTGAGACACGGGTGCGCGAGATGGCCTGTTATCTACCGTTTGTCGAGTTTACTGTAGATGAGCTTTTACCGTGGGCATCTACGCACTGGAAAATCACCAATGCTCCTAGTCAAACGATTATAGGCGGGCAAAGTCTCGGCGGATTAACAGCAGCGTTTACAGGGCTTCTAGCGCCCCAGCGATTCGGCAACGTACTCTCTCAATCAGGCTCGTTCTGGTGGGCAAACGGATCTGATTTTAATGTCGACGGAGAATGGTTAGCCCAGCAATATGCACAACTGCCCAAGCGTCCACTCCGATTCTATATGGAGGTTGGACTTCAGGAGTGGGTATTGCTGTCACCAACGCGCCATTTGCGTAACGTGCTGGCAGCAAAGGGCTATGATGTCACTTACACCGAGTTCAATGGTGGGCATGATCCTACCTGCTTTCGCGGTAGTATCGCGGATGGGATTCGTGCATTGTCCTCGCCAGCATCAAGCGAAGGTTTTAGACAGGAAATCTAACATCGACTGATTAAAAAATGCTGGATTGTCATAATTAGCAATATGTCCTGCTTCAGAAATCTGAATCAGCGTCGCTTGATCGCGCTTTGCCCATTGTACAGCTTGCTTCTGCAAACTTGCGTAGTCATGATCACCATGAGCGATCAGCAAGGGACAGCCAATCTGGTAGTCAGCTTCCGCATGAAAACCGCTGCCGACTGCTCGCATAATATGTGCATATTCTGATGCGTTAACCAAATTCATGGCATCGAGCATATAGGCCTGCCCCTGCTCCGTCATTGAAGCGAGGCGAGATGTTGGATTTTTGAGTGATTCATAGGGGTAGAGTGGGCTTAACAACGTTCCAACCTTCAAGCGGAACCGATCTGCTAGGCCTTGTGGTAGGGTGATGCACGGTGCGCCAATACTGATGAAGCCCTGCGCGATCTGTGGTTTGCGGAATATCGCTTCCTGACAGATATAACTGCCCATCGATACCCCGACCAACACGGCTTGCTGGTACCCAGCCTCGTGGACAAGCGCAATCAAATCATCTGCGGCAAGTGCTAAAGAAAAATGCTTGTCAATCGGTTTGGAGCGACCATGACCGCGCACATCCCAAACAAGAACGCGGTAATGCTGCCCAACTGCCTCAACTTGCGGATCGAACAACCGGTGATCGACCGCAGAACCATGTGTGAAAATAATAAGCGGCTTATCAGTTCTACCCGAAATCTGGTAGAAAATTTCGCAGTCGGAGCGCTTTAGTATGCGGGCGTTGTCCATATTACTGTTCAAAACCTCACAGGGAGGCATAACCTCCCTGAAAATCGTATTGCATTAGGTATATTTAGATGTGAGATGCTACCCTAGATTAGGTATCTATGGCAGCTCTAACTCGACTTGGTCGACATCGTGATGATCATCAATTGTCTTTCCTGCGGCAAGCGCGGCTTGATATTCCTGAACCGTCTTTAAGTCAAATTCGCGATTGTTCAGTCCATAACGCCAATAGCCTGAAATATGCAAAAGTTCTTTGTCCAGCTTACGTTCCTTACGCAAATAGTGGCGAATACTTCGCACAATGCCTGTTTCGCCTGCTACCCAGACATACGGTACGCCATCTTGCCATTCAAAACGGCGGATAGCTTGTTCTAACAGATCGCTTTTCCCCGATGCAACGTCTCCGCGATGCAACCACGTTACGCTGATGTCAGCATTCGTTTGGAATGGAAGCTCATCAAATTGATTGGATACTTCAAGAAAGATGTGTGCTTGAGTGCCGGAGGGCAAACTTTCTACAATTGCGCTAATGGCAGGCTGCGCAGTTTCATCTCCTGCGAGCAGCAACCAATCGACACCCTCAATGCCAAGATAGTCATGGCGTGGGCCTACAAATCCAATTTGATCACCCGGTTGAACCGAACGCGCCCAGACTGAACCGGGACTGTCGCCGTGTAATACAATATCTATATCCAATTCGAGGGCTACGGGGTCGAAACGTCGAATGGTGTACGCACGAATAGAAAAGGGATTCTCATCACTCGGCATTACGCTAAATTCGGGCTTAAAACCCGCTTTACCCGGCGGCGGCAAATAAAGTTTTATTGCATCAGCCGGTAAACGTGTCCCGACAAGCAGGGGATCTAGACCCTCGCCGCCCAGCGTGATCCGGCGCATTCGGGGTGTCACATCAGCAGTACGAATAATGCGTGCAAGCGTGCCAAAAACGGTTGATTGCGACTTTTCCCGCATGTCCTTTTGTGTTGCCATTATCGTTCCTTTTAAGTCTAAATGGAAAGAAGGATAATCACATTTCCTTCTTTCCGTGGATTATGGGAATGTTTGGAGATTATTTCAGCACAGCAAACGAAGGCTCCAATTGGTCTAACACCCAGCGAATACCTAACACATTTGGCGACCGCAGTTGAGTAACGACGTTCAGATCAACGACCACTACTCGCCCTTCCTGTACTGCTTTTAGCTGCTGGTAAATCGGATTCGCCTCGTAACTAGCCTGAATTTCCGGTGAACCGAAGGCGAGTACGACCAAATCAGCGTCTATCATGTTCAAGGTTTCCAAACTAAGTGCCGCTTGTACGCCCTGCTGAGTCTTGGCGAGTTCGGCAAGGGGAGGTGTTACGACGAACCCTAAACTCTCAAAGAATTGAACCGCGAAATCGTTTGAAGAATTGATGCTGCCAAGCGCGTCAACGCTGTGCAAGTAGGATAAGCTGAATGTCTTTCCCGCGATTTCGGGATGATCTGCAATGACGCTGGCAATTTGCTGCTCAGTCTCATCGATCACTGCTTGTGCTGCAACGTCAAGACCCAATGCCTGACTAACAAGATGTGTCTGTTCTTGCCATGTTATCGCAATGGAAGTATTTGTTCCTGCGAGTGTCGGCGCAATCTCGGATAAATTAGGGTAAAGGTCGGCGAGATTATACAGTCCAACACCGAGGATAATATCCGGTTGCAACTCGACAATTTCCTCAAATGACGGATTGGTGAAAGGCAGCAGTTGGGTTTGTTCAGGGTCATATTGACCTTCTAACCAAGGCCACTGCCCATCAGCCGCATAAGGGTTCGAACTGATCGCAACTGGCGTAATACCCAGTGCGTAGACGTTAGCAATATCACTAATCCCAAGGGCTATCACTCGTTCAGGGCGTGCGGGAATCTCAATCGTACCGAGGTTATGCGTGATAGTCAGAGGGAAGGTTACAGAGGTAGATGCATCTACCGATCCATCGGTTACTAAAAAGGGATTGGGCGAAGCTTCTTGAGGATCGACACCGGCAATATGCTGGAACAGATCATCGAGCGCCGTATGCGCCTCAAAGATACCAAACCCTTGCCAGTGAGAACCGACAATAAAGAGGTGATCATTCTGCACTGCTTTAAGCGTGCTCCAGAGTGGGTTTTCTAACAAGGTTGAAAGAATACCCTGTGCTTCTGCTTCCACTTCAGCGCTGGGCGATGCTGTCCAGATAAAGACATATTCCCCGTCAAGGAGCGGCAAATTCTCTTCACTGACATCGAACCCAACCCACCCATCATTTTGGTTCTCAACGAATTCAACATCATACTGCTGCTGTTGCTCAGGGCGGATGAGTCCAGCCTCATGGATTAAATGATCACCAAAGGAACCTGCAATAAACAAGACCAGTGTTTCGCGCAGTCGCACCAACGAAATTTCTGTTGTCGCAAGTTGATCGCCCATTACTTCTTGAAAATTGGCAAGGCGAGAATCAAGCTGTGCCAATATTGCATCACCCGCTTCTGGCGTATTGAGAACGGCTGACACAAATTCTACGCTGGCACGATATTCGCTCTGCTCTACTGGATACTTGAAAATAACGGTGGGGGCGATTTGCTGCAAAACGTCAATCCCTGCGCTCGTCGCCGTATATTCGCTGGCAATAATCAAGTCTGGAGCCGATTCAAGCAGGGCTTCAAGGTTGACCTCGCCAGCATTGCCTACATCCACTGCATCTTCGGTCAACGCCATGACATCAATGTTGATGTCGGGATTACTGCGGGCAATGAGATCGCGACCGTAACTATATATCGCGACCGGTTTGATGCCCTGAATAAGCACAACTTCAAGCGGGGACAGATCTAAAACGGCAACACGTTCAGGAGCATCTGGAATACAAACAGGGTCAGACCCTAAGTATTCATGCTCAAATAGATGCGAGCCTTCTTCACAGGTGGCACTCTCTTGCGCGAATACAGGGAGCATCCCCATTATGGCAAAGAGCGATAAAAAGATAATGGAGTGGAAAATCTTTTTGAACATTGCTGCTGCGATCCTTTGGAATATGTATATAGGGGTACTCAATGGGAAAATTGATGCCATCAAGTACCTGAAGAACATCCAAAGATTAGCGAGGCAATATCCAAGTTTCTACGCAGGAGGTTAATGGGATAATTTTGCTGAGGCACAAAGAATTTTTACCGGCGGAACCATCGATTCATCACTGAAAAATTCTTTGCGTGAAAATAGGTGCAAATTGAAGTTAAGGGGCGTTAAATTGTGGCAGAAAATTCAGATCATAATAGGTTCCCGCTGCTCGTGCTTTTCTGAACGCTTCAAATTTGTGGATTTTCTACGACAGCCTCTATTCCCACCACCCACATTTTGCCCACAGTAATCGGCATCCTTTACAGGCTGCATTTCGTTCCAACTTCGTTTAGACAAAACCTCAATCATGAAGGTCATCTCCCATAAGTAAGGACAGAATCGGGACATAATAAGGACACCGCGCCCACGTATTTCATGGTAACCTGAAATCAACTGAGGGCGCTGTAAACAAGCCCTAGCAATCCAATACAACAAGAAATGTTATACCCGGCGATTAAAGTAAATCTAACCGTTTACAGCTCTATTTACGCGCCAATTTAAGGAACTTTTATTATGAACCCGTCAACAATTGCAGGCACCATTAATCCGCTAAGCCAAGGATTTTTACTGTGTGCCAGCATTATTATCGCCCTTGGGCCGCAGAACTTATTTATCCTGCGTCAGGGATTGCGTCGTCAACACTTATTTGCCACTGCCCTGTTCAGCACGTTGGCGGATGCATTACTCATATCGCTCGGTGTAGGCGGCCTTAGCTCGCTCATTTATGGTAGCAGTCTTATTCACACGGTCGTCACTATTGGCGGCGTTCTGTTCCTGCTCTGGTGCGGCGCTCGCTCGTTGTTTAAAGCTTATAATCCAGATTCAGTAACCGAACAGACAAACTCACAGGCGGCTGCAACCGGCCTTTTGACCGTGATTATCGCCACCTTGAGCTTTTCACTGCTGAACCCGTCGGCTTATATTGACACACTGGTGATCATTGGCTCAAAAAGCCTGTTGTTTCCGGTCGACCAACGGATGATTTTTGGCATCGGCGCAGTCTTAGCCTCAACCACATGGTTTTTCACACTGGTATATGGCGCCAGCAAATTGTCCCCGATCTTTCGTTCGCAAAAGGCATGGCGCACGCTGGACGTTGTGAGTGGCGTCATCATGCTAGGAATCGCCAGCACAATGGTTATGACGCTCCTACCCGCTGCCATATAGGCCAAAGCTATTCAAGACCTGCCTGCCGCGCTTTCTGTGCAGCGGCCATGCGGTCACTCACTTCCAACTTTTTTAATACCTGCGAAACATAATTACGTACTGTTTTAGGGGAGAGTGTCAGTTTTTCGGTGATGGTCGGGTTATCATCGCCAGCAGCAATCAGGGTCAGGATATCCAGTTCACGCCGGCTTAATTGAGGCAGCTCAACCGCTGGCTCTGGCTGTATAGACTCCATCTGTGTAAACCACTTCATGATGTAACCTGCAATATGCGGACTAAATACCGCGCCACCACCAGCCGCCACCCGTAAGGTTTGCAGCATCTCGCCGGATTTCGTCCCCTTCAAGATATAGCCGGATGCGCCCGCCCGCATAGCTGCAAATACGGACTTGTCATCCTCAAACATGGTCAGCATCAGCACCGTCACATCAGGATGCACTTGTTTGATACGTCGGGTGACATCAATACCATTTTCCCCCGGCATATGGATGTCCATCAGGATGAGGTCTGGCAGATAACCTAACGCAGCCAATTTGGGGAGCACGTCCGCGCCGGACTCTGCCTCTCCAACCAGCTCTATATCATCAGCGGTATCCACCAGCACACGCAAACCATCTCTAAAAATTTCGTGGTCATCAACAACGAAAATATTAATCATAATTTTATCCCTTAACGGTGTCCGTTTCTGATAAAAGTGGAATAGAGACCAATAAATGTGTGCCCTGTGGCTTAACGGGCGCAATCGCAAATGTGCCACCTAATTCTTCTGCACGTTCGCGCATAGATGTCAGACCAACGCCAGCCATATAATTAACAGCGATGCCGACACCATTATCCATAACACTGATAATCAGGTTATCAGTCACCATCAACCGCAATTCGCAGCGGGTGGCTCTGGCATGTTTAATCACATTGTCGAGCGATGTCTGCATAATACGGAATGCGGCAACTTCAACAGCCGCCTTTAATGACGGGAGTTCCGGCGGCAGGTTCAGGTTAATCTCAACGTCACTGTCATGCCGACTTACAAAGTCGGTGATCGCGCCGACAAGTCCTAGTTGGTCGAGGAGCGGCGGACGCAGTTCATAGACGAGTTGACGAATATTCGTCAGTGTACCTTCAATTCCCCCTTGAAGATCATCAAGGATTTTTGCCGTTTTTTCAGGGTTCTTGTGCAGCAGTTCCTGAGCAGCGCCTACCCGAAACATCTGGGCAGCCAAGGTTGGCCCTAGCCCATCGTGCAAATCACGGCGCAAGCGGCGGCGCTCTTCTTCACGCGCCGTCACAATTTTCTGCCGCGAAAGCTGAAGTTCGCGGTTTAAGCGGACTTGTTCATCGGCATATTGGCGATACTTGTTCAACAAACCCCGATAAAAGGCATTCGTATAACGCAGGATAAAGATCATCATCAAGACTAAAATAAAAAATTTAAGCGTCGTGAACTGTGCCGAATAATTCAGGAGAGGCGCAACCGGATCACCCATAATATCGTGGTATAACACCCAGATGAGCGTGACGGCCATGATGCCGAAGCTGATAAACATCCAGCGCCGCCAGCCATAAAGCAGCGCAAGGATGACCGCGATTAACAAAGCCACGTCACCGAACCCGCGTGTACCACCGTACAGAACCAGCACGGGCGGAACGGCGATGTGGATGCAAACCACAAAGATACCCTGCGTGATGTGTGCATAGCGCGTTTTGCGGTAATACAAATTTGCTAAAGCAATCCCATTTAACAACCCTAGAATCACAACGGACAGGGGTGGTGTCGGGTCATGCATCAGCACACGAGCGCCAAATGTGACTGCGAGAACCACCAGTGTCGTCACCATCAAGCCAACCCACAATTGACCTCGCAAACGGTCAATCTCATCACTGTGTAAATCGGGGGAAGTGGAAACTTGGAGTACTGTCTCTGTAGTGAGTGGCAGCTTTATCTCTTGTTGCAGGCTGACCATAATTTACCTCGATGCGGTCATCATGTGATGAACCATTACCTGATCTATAAAGAGTATAAGGGCAAATCAATATAGCGAATGGTAAGCCTAACCTGTACTCTGGAATACGCTACTGAGGTCAGATTACGCTGCCAGCATTCGCAAAAACGTCTCATCTGATGGATGATTAGCCTCGCATTCAAATATTTATCCATTACAGGTTGTTCAGATGACTTTACAAGCCACACCCGAAGGGTTAGCCTCGTTTCAAGATATGCGTTTTGGGATGTTCATCCACTGGGGACTCTACTCGATGATCGCACGCGGCGAGTGGGTGATGCACACCGAGAGAATTCCGGTCGCAGAATATGAAAAACTTGCCCCACAGTTCAACCCGACCCAATTCAACGCCGACGAATGGGTAAGCATCGCGGCGGACGCAGGGCAAAAGTATATCGTGATTACCAGCCGCCACCACGACGGCTACAGTATGTACGATACCGTCCTATCCGACTACAAGATTACCAATGGCCCATTCAAACGTGACCCGCTGGCAGAACTGGCAAACGCTTGTGCCAAACGTGGTGATGTAAAAATTGGCTTCTACAACTCGCTGCTTGATTGGCATCACCCCGCCTATCGCTTCCGCGAACAAAGCGGCCTCGCATGGGCGGATTACATCGGGTTTTTGCACGGGCAAGTGCACGAACTTTGTACTAATTATGGCGAGATCGTGTGCATGTGGTTCGACGGTGACTGGCCGATGCACGCAATTGACGAGTCGAATGATTACTTCAAAGCGGGAGGCTCGTTCGAATATGAGAAGCTGTACGATATGATTCACACGCTGCAACCGCAAGCTGTCGTCCATAATAATCGCCACGAAAAACCGCTCCCCGGCGAAGATGTACAGGGTTTCGAGCAAGATTTACCGGGGCAAAATTCCGTCGGCTTCAACACCAGCGCGGTTTACGATATGCCTGCTGAAGTTTGCATGACCATCAACAATTTTTGGGGTGAATACAAAGGGGATCACGACCATAAAACGACGCATCACCTTATTCAAACACTGGTTCGTTCCGCCAGCGCCGGAGCCAATTACCTGCTCAATGTGGGGCCAACCGCCGAGGGTGAAATTCTACCTGTGCATGTGGAGCGCCTGCTGGGAATGGGTGCGTGGCTCTATCAGAATGGACAGTCAATTTATGGCACCCGCGCAGGTATCATCCCGCCTACCCGCGAAACCGTCAGCACACGGCAGGACGACACCCATTATGTACATGTGCTAACCAACACCAGTGATGTGGTCACGCTCAAGGGTATACCCGACACCGTAACGAAAGCTCACCTGCTGATGAACGGCGCAAGTGTGCCGTTGGAACGCACCGCCGACAGTGTAAAGCTGCTTATCCCCGAAGCAAAACGCAACCCATTTGATACAGTCGTGGTACTCGATTAAAGAAATAAAGGGGAGTATCCGCAGATACTCCCTAAATGACATCCACAATATAGAACTGATGACAGTGTTACCGCGCCCAACCCAGCGGCAGCCGTGCCACACCAATGTATACCAACACCAGCACCACCAAAATAGCAATAACATTGTTGCGGGCGCGTGTTGCGGCAGGTGCATTTCGCCAACGGCGAGGTAAATGTCCCACAACCGCTGCAATAATCATGATGACGGCATGTTCAATGCGGTAGGAAGGAAAACCCACCCCGCTTGTACCTGACCAAACCAAATAGATCAACCCGACCAATACCTGTAGATCAACCAGACCGGAAAACGCTGACAGGAGTATTTTGTCATAGCGCTGTTCCGCCTGACCGCCTAACCAGACCAGCGCGAACCGCACCAGTGCAACCACCGTAACGACCACAATCACCCAACGGATGATTGAATGCAGCATGAGTAAAAATTCCATTGTGTCTCTCCTTAGCTCCTAATCAAAACTACGACACTACTTTACCGCGCATTGGCAAATAGGCAATTTCAATCAACACAATCGACATACTGACATTCATTACCTCTTGCATCCATACCACAGCAGATCATTAAGATTCTTGACCACATGGCACTAAACCCGCAGCACTTGTAAACTTGTATTTATCGTCCAACACTTAAAGATGAATGATGCCACTCAACCTAAGCGGTCAGCGCCTCCAACTGCGTCCATTACAAAGCAGCGACCTTGATGCCATTCTGACAGCCTACACCGATCTTGATCTACAACTCATTACCGATGGCGACAGCCCTCCGCTAACCGATATACAGGTACGCGCTTTTTGGGATGAAATCCTCAGCAATCCCGGCACGAATTTACGCTACTTTGCTATCGAGCCGCTGAATGCTGCCGGTCAATTTGCAGGGGCTTGCAGCTTGCAGCAGATTGACATGCGCAACCGCCATGCCGAACTCGGTGTGTGGATGTCAAGCCGTGAGCAGCGGGGTCAAGGCTATGGCGCAGAAGCCGTGCGTTTACTGCTTAACTATGCCTTTGATGTGATTCGGCTGGACAAGGTGTACTTGGGTGCATATGACTTTAACGAAGGCGGGCTGCGTGCCTATGAGCGGGTTGGCTTCCGTTACGAGGGGCGTTTGCAAAATATGCTGCACTACGAAGGCCGGTATTGGGATGAGTGGCCGATGCGCATCCTGCGGAGCGAATGGGAACGCGACAGCCAAGCCCCAACCGAAGGACTGCGACCCTATCACCCGAATGACTTGGATGCAGCGATCACACTTTTACAACACGAACGCAGCCTGCCGGATAAAGAAACCGCCCGTGCGGTACTCCGGCGCTGGTGGCGGCAGATCGACCGCGCAGTTTACGCTTACCAAGCCGAAGGCCAGCTTGTCGGTTTGGCGACTGTCAGCAGCGATAGCGACTCGCCACAAGTGCTGGATGTGGTCGTGCGGGAAGCTTACGATGAGGCGTTCGTAACCGCGTTAAGAGATCTATAGTCATGAGCAATGACACCCAAATTGGTTATGATCGTGTCGCTGACCAATACGCGGCACGGTTCATCAACGAACTCGACTACAAACCCTATGACCGCCACCTGCTCAATTTCTTTGCGGAGAGGGTAAAAGGGCGTGGCCTCACGTGTGACATCGGCACCGGACCGGGGCAAATCGCCCGCTACCTCCACCACCAAGGTGCGGAAGCGATGGGCATTGACCTGTCCGATAACATGGTGGAACAGGCTCGGCTGCTCAACCCTGAACAGCGTTTTGAACAAGCCGATATGCACGCGCTCCCGTTCAAAGATGGCGAACTGGTCGGCATCACGGCCTTTTACTCAGTCATCCATATCCCGCGTGAAGATGTGACGGCTGTGCTGCGCGAGTTCAAGCGGGTGCTGCAACCAGATGGCTGTCTGCTTTTAGCATTCCATATTGGCGATGCAGTACAGCACTTGGATACTTTCTTCGAACAGCCTGTCTCGCTGGATTTCACCTTCTTCCAGATCACGGAGATGTGCGGCTATCTCGATGAGGCTGGTTTTACCCACTTGCTGACCACCGAACGCGCTCCTTATACTGAAGAATACGCCAGCCAGCGCGGCTATATTCTGGCACAAAACACAATCTAAGAGGATACACATGGTTACTGCTGCTGATATTTTAGCTGCCCGCGAACGGCTCACCGGCTACCTGCGCCCGACACCGCTCGAACACATCCCACAAATCGGCGGCAACGTGTGGCTCAAGCTCGAAAACACCAATCGCACCCACTCGTTCAAAATACGCGGTGCGCTCAACGCCATGCTGTCGCTCGATGAAGCAGCGCGGGCGCGGGGCATCGTCACCGCTTCCTCCGGCAATCACGCGCAGGGCGTGGCTTATGCAGCGCATCTGCTTAATCTACCCGCCAAAATCCTGATGCCCATGCATACGCCGAAAAAAAAGGTTGATGGAGTACGGCGTTATGGCGCGGAGGTGGTGCTGTTCGGTGCGAACTACGACGAAACCGAGTTGGAAGGCCGGCGTCTGGAACAGGTCGAAGGTCGCACGTTTGTCTCGCCCTACAATGATGCGCGGGTAGTAGCAGGCGCAGGAACAATAGGAGTAGAGATCATTGAGGAACTGCCCGAAGTCGAACGGGTTATCGTCCCTGCCAGTGGCTGCGGCCTCATTTCTGGCGTGGGTTTAGCAATTAAAAGCGCTAATCCCTCGATTGAGGTCATCGGTGTGAACGCCCTTTCCGCCCCTGCCCTCTACAACTGGCTGAATAACAAACAGCTCCCGCAAGTTTGGGATACGCTTGCAGAAGCCTTATCGGGTGAAATTGAAATTGGCTCGATCACCTTTGACATCTCCAAGCAGGTGGTTGACCGCTGCGAACTCGTAACCGAGGCGCAAATTGCCCACGCCATGCACTGGTTAATGGTCAACGCTGGTTGGATTGCGGAAGGCGGCGGGTCAGTCGGTGTGGCGGCGCTGTTGGCTGGCGTTATCCCGCTAGATGAACGCCCGACGGCGGTTGTTATCAGCGGTGGGAATGTGGACGAGGCGACACTGAAGCAAATTTTCAGTTAAATCGCCTTTAACGCTTGCTCTCTAACTGGGCAGTGTATCCCAGCGCTCCGTGCCTTCAATACTCATCACGAAATCGGCGCCGAAAGCCGTAGCCGGTGACAACGCCCCTTTATAATTGCCATCGAGCACCTTCTCAACCACGCGCACACCAGCGATCATCGTGAACTGGTAACCTTCCAGCGTTTCTAACCACGCCTCGCGGGTTTCCCCTTTGGCATTCCGCACCATCGCCCACACCGCCGAGCGTCCGTGTTCACGGGTGTGTTCACTCGGCCCCGGCAGCATCCGCTCGACCATGCGCGAGGCAAACCGGCGCACAGGGTTGATCTTCAAAATGTTGAGCAGCGGTGATAACACCCGTGCCGAGTACATCACCATTGGCGGTAGGCTGAGGTACACATTCATGTTGGGGATAGCTGAGGTATGGTAACCCATTTCTACATCACCCCATGTTGCAGGCATAACCGTTTTTGACCCTCGTGGAAAACGCACCTTCCGTAAACCCGCCCCCATCGGCTGTGGCACAAGCTGCCCATTGCGGCGTTGCAGCGTACCAAGCGTAGGCAGCAGTTCGATCATCGACTTGACCGTTCCCGCGCTCAAGCCAGCATCCGCCCCTTCGCTCAGCGCCAGCGCATCCACCGCCACATCGAGGTGGGTGGCATCCGGCAGTTGATCAGCCACATATTTAATCAACGAGTCGCTGGGGATCACATCAAACCCCACGCCGGGGATGATGGCGATGCCCTTCTCACGGGCAGCCGCGTCGAGGCTAAAGGCATGTTGGTACACCGGCACTTCGCCTGTGATGTCGAGGTAATGCGCACCCGCTTGCAGGCAGGCGTTCAACATCGGGGCGCTGGTGTGGATGAACGGGCCAGCCGCGTGGTAAACCAGTTCAACCGAGCCGACGGCTTTGGCGAGGGCATGGGTATCTTCCAACCCGACCACCGCGTATTCCAAGCCCAGCCGTTCAGCCAGCGGGCGCAGCTTGGCAGCCGAGCGTCCCGCCAGCAGCGGTTTATGCCCCCTGCGCACGGCTTCTTCCGCCACAAGCGCACCTGTGTATCCAGTCGCACCATAGATCATCCACTGACTCATTGTTTGCTCCCTTGCTCATGAAACGCGGATTGTAACACACGCACCTGAACACGGGAATCAAAAGGACGCACCCATGTGGATGCGCCCTCATTTTCATGACCTGCGACAGCGTATTTTTAGGCGATACGACGGATGGCATCCGTATAGCGTTCCGTGCGGTGGCTGGCAACCAACTCACGGCGATGCACATCCCACAAAGTAACCAGTTGACCTTCGATTTCGTGGATGCGGCTCAGTTGAGCCTCGGTGACATGCTGCTTACTACTCAGACGGTAGAGGAAGCTGCGCTCATTGGCGAGCTTGTTGATGAGATCAAACGTAGTATCGGTCATGATAGCCTCCGCACGATGCCTATGCTTGCAATTGGCGACAGTACATAGACGCACGGCGGAGGCCAAACTTTACATTAGGAAGTGTCAATTATGTGTTAGAAAATTCACCAGTTCCCAACCACCTGCCGCAAGATGCCCAGTTCGCCGATGTGGTACGCGTTGTGGTCAGCCACCACCAGCACCTCGCGCAAAATCGTATGTCCGCGCTCACCATGCGGTATCTGCGCGTAAAGGTCGGTTTGCGGGTCGTTGACGATAGCAACCATCGCGGCGCAGTCGGCGATAAACTGCTCAATGGTGTGCTTCCAACCTGCCGCGTCAGTTTCGGCATCTTTAGCGGGCCAATAGGCTTGCGGCCACTTGCGATACTGATACTCTGGATTACGGCTGTAATCCAGAATATCCCATTGGGTGATGCGCAGGTGTTCCAGCAAGTGCCAGAAGCTGTAGTCAACATTCGGTGGGCGCGTGTTGTAATCAGCCGCAGGAAACCGCTTTACAGCCTCTTCGAGTGACATATGGGCGTTACCCCGCACCAATAAATCGACCAGATGCGCACGGGTGATGGTATCGGACATAATGATTAGCCTCTCCTAGCTAATTCGCGCCGCGCGTACCCCACGTTGGGCGGCGATAATATTATCTTCCCATGTCAGCGTGTCCGAATCGGGGATGCGACCGTCAGCATCCATCGCGGCGATCACATCCCGAATACCTGCTTCAACCGAGATGCGCGGGTTAAATTCCGGCACATCGCGGAATAATTTCTCGGCGCTGTAAATCACATTATGGGCGAAGATTTCCTCGCAGATGCCAGAGTTGGGGATGTTGAGCGTCATCAAATCCGCCAGCGGCACACCCACCAGTTCGACTTCGCGCCCCAGCACGCGCATCGCGGCTTGATGATACATCTCCCACGTCGTAAAGCCGCGCGGCACCATGTTGTACGTCTGCCCGATGCACTTCTCGCGCCCCAGCACCCCCGCGAACGCCGGAGCCGCGTCATCGACATGCAAGAAGCTGTGCAGCGCCTTACCATCACCGCACACCAGCAGCGGCTTGCCCTTACGGATACGGTCAATCCACGAGTATTCGATGGCGATCTGGCGCAAAAGCCCCTGCTGCGGCCCGTAGGTCGTTGAAGGTTTGATGATCGTCATCGGGAAGCCATGAGCATAATAGGCATCCAGATAGGCATTATCCGCCGCGACTTTGTTCTTCCCGTAGCCGCTGGTCGGGCGCAGCGGGTGATCCTCGGTGACGGGCAGCCAATCGTAATCCACACCAAAGGTGCAGACGGTGGATACCTGAATAAAGTGCTGGACATCCTTAAAAGCACGGATGTTACTTTCGGCCTCAGCTTTGTTAAAGCAGATCATGTCGATGGCGGCATCGAACTTTTCCGCCTGCATGGTGGCTTCGAAGGCTGCGTAATCCTTACGATCCCCGATGATAACCCGTGCTTCGTCCGGTAAGCCGCCCCGCTGACCCCGGTTATAACAGGTGACTTCATGCCCTTGTTCGAGTAGGAGTTTCACAATCGGCAGGCTGATGTTGCCCGATCCACCAATAATGACCACACGCATAATCAATAGTCCTTGTAAGTAAAAAGAGATTAGACGGATTATACGGCGTTCAGTGATGTAAAACGACTCGTTAAGGAGCAAATTTGCAATTCAAGGTTAGTATATATAATGAGCAAAATATAAATTAGCGGATGCAATATGCCAATTAAAATTCGATGGTTTGATGACCAGCAGCAGATAATTTTATGGACAATTGAGGGAAAATGGACCTTACAGGAGATGCACGAGGCTTATACCAAAGGTAATGCCATGTGCGCCGAAGTGCCGGAAAACATCATCAACGTCATCGTCGATATAACAGGCTCTAATTCGTTGCCCACCAATATTTTTAGTGCGCTTTCGGCACGGGTCAACACCGAAATGCCTAATTATGATATGGCGGTGGCGGTGACGAAGAATGGATTGATCAAAGCTTTCGTGAACATCATCACCAGCATACCTGCCCTACGCGAAAAGTTTGTGGTGGTCAAGTCGATGGACGATGCCTTAGCGTTCATCAAAAAGCGCCGGTTAGCCCGTGAGGCGGCACAATAGCGATTTGGCAAAAATGTCGGCAAAGTCGTCACTGTCAGAACGATTTTGATGACAATTCGGCGAATGGCTCGGCTAGAACTGCGGCGAAGTTGGCAAAAGGTGTGCCGCCGCCAAGATTGCCAATTCGGTAGTTTTAAGATGCAAGTTTCGAGTGACAAGTTCAATGTTTTTTGCAGCAGAGTGGCGATAGGGGTGCTGCTGCAACGTTTGCTGCAAAAATTCAATCCCACCACAAAGCCATAAAATTAAGCGACAACATAATTCTATTTTAGAACAAAAGATCTTATTAAGTCAAGCGGGTTGGGTTAGAGTTTTCAAACGATGATACAAAGGAATTGGGAAGGGCGATTGGCAGGTAAAAGGCTATAAAGGTATTATATGAAATATGTCGTAATTTGTACTCATAATTTATTAAGGTAAAAACAATGTCGGATGCTTTTATCTCCTATTCGCGACTAGATAAAGAGTTTGTAGGCAAACTGCGAGAAGCACTTGCTAACAAAGGACAAGATGTTTGGATTGATTGGGAATCAATCCCAGCTTCACAGGCATGGTGGCAAGAAATTCGCAAAGGAATCGCGAAAGCCAACAACTTTGTGCTGATTATGTCACCCAATTCGATGGCATCGCCGATTTGCCAGATGGAAATTGAGTATGCGCGAGAAGTGGGCAAACGCATCATTCCAGTGGTCCACGAAGATTTTAACCGCGAAGATTGCCTCCTAAATGTTGCTAAAAGGTTGGCGTTAAAAGACGAAACTGCCACCCGCGATATTTGGGGAGCAAGGCAGGCACACGATCTTTATGATGAAAATCTTGAGGCAATCAAACCGATCAATTATTTCTTTTTCAAGGTGGATGCAGATTTCCCAACGCGATTTGAAGATTTATTCAAAGTTATTGAGACTGACCATGACTACAAAGAAAAACATACTACGCTGAGTTTACGGTCAGCCGAGTGGGATCGACGTGGACGCGATGCCAGCTTTCTGTTGTTGGGTAGCGAATTAACCGACGCAGAGCACTGGCGTAAAGACGCGGGAAATAAACAACCTTCTATTACAGACCTGCAACGACAATACATTAATGCCAGCCGAAAAGCCAGCAGTAGGCGTCGTTTATATATTGGCTCAGGTGTATTGACTGCGATTGTGGCAGTGATATTCGCTATAGGTGCATCGTTCATCGGTGTAAATGCGGTTAATCAAGCCGCAACAGCCACTGTGGAACAGGGAAGATCATTCTTTGCCGAACAAACCTCTATTTCACAAATTGCCACAGCAACAATAGAACAAGGCATGGCGCAGAACGCAGCAGCCACTGCGACTATTGCTCAGGGCGAAGCAGTTGAAGCTCAGGGAACAGCGGTGGCTCAAGTTGTTACGGCACAGCAGGCGGCAAGCACGGCACAGACCGCAGTGAAGATTGCAGGTATGACTTTAACTCCTGTACCGCCTACATTGACAGCCGTTGCGTCCGCAATTGCAAATGCAAGAGTTGAACAGAATATAGTTCTGCAAATGGCAAATGCAAGTTTGCAGTTGCAAAATGGAAACAAAAATTTGGCACTGCAGAAAATGAATGATTTAGTAGAAACCTATCCCGATAGCGAACTGGCTTACTTGAGTCGAGGAGCTATATATTTAAGCAATGAAAATTTAAATGAAGCGATTGAGGACTTCAGCAAGGCGATCGAGTTAAACTCGATATATCCTGTAGCATACAATAATAGGGGGACTGCACATAAAGTTCTGAAACAGTATGAAGAGGCATTGGCGGATTATGATACGGCAATACAGCTAGATCCAACCTACGCAGAAGCATACTACAACCGAGGAGATGTGTATCAGGAACTGGAATACTATGAGGAAGCAATAGGGGAATTCACTAAGGCTATAATTCTAAATCCAAAACTCTATGAGGCGTATTTTGAACGAGGAATTGCATATATCGATCTAAACCAGTATGGGGGAGCATTAGTGAGTTTTGGGGAGGCGATCCGCTTAAATCCAACTTTTCCCGATGTATACTACAATCGGGGACTAGCCTATCAGGCACTGGAATGGTATGAGGAGGCACTAGAAGATTATAATAAGGCGATTGACCTGAATCCAGAATTGGTTGAAGCATATATCAACCGAGGTATGGTGTACAAAACACTGGAACACTATCAAGATGCGTTGGCAGATTTTACTAAAGCAATTGCTCTGAACCCAACATATGTTGAAGCATATAACAACCGAGGTATGGTGTACAAAATACTGGAACACTATCAAGATGCGTTGGCAGATTATGAGGAAGCAATTAGGCTAGATCCTTCATCCTCAGTCACATATTATAATCGAGGAAATATGTACGGTGTTCTAGAACGTTATGAGGAAGCTTTAGTAGATTACACTAAGGCGATTCAGATCAACTCCAAGTTTGTGGAGGCGTACTATGGTCGAGGTGTTGTATATATTACTCTGGGAAAATATGAGCAAGCAATAGAAGATTATTCCAGTGCCATAGATCTAGATCCAGAATTGGTTGAAGCATACAATAATCGAGGTGCAGCTTATAAGGCGCTAGGACAATACAATGAAGCGCTGACAAACTTTACTAAAGCAATTGCTCTGAATCCAACTAATCCAGAGGCATACTATAATCGTGGTATCATTTACAAAACACTATTCCAATATGAGGAAGCCTTAACAGATTTTCAGAAAGCAATTCAACTAGATTCAAACTATACAGAGGCATACTCCAACCGTGGATCTATATACTCTGATTTAAAACAGTATAAAAAAGCCTTGGAAGATTTTGAGAAAGTAATTCAATTAAATCCAAATTTTAGCGAGGTGTACTACAATCGTGGTAACGTATACAGTGAGTTAGAAATGTATAAGGAAACACTAGCGGATTACACCACAGCTATCACACTGAACCAAAATTTTCCTGAGGCTTATAATAACCGTGGAACCACGTATCAAGCATTAAATCAATATGAGCGTGCCCTAGCAGATTATACTAAAGCAATAGAACTAAACCCACTTTATGCGAAGGCATACAATAACCGTGGAACCACATATCAAGCATTAAATCAATATGAGCGTGCCCTAGCAGATTACACTAAAACCATAGATTTGAACCCAACATCAACAGAAGCATACTACAATAGAGGTATATTATATGTAAATTTAAGTTATTTTTATGGAGCAATAAAGGATTTCACAAGTTTAATTGATATTGATTCACAAAATGCAAATGCATATTTATTACGAGGATTGACTTACTACTTGATAAAAGATTACCCGTCTATGATAGCCGACTGGGAACAATCAGAGACACTTGGTGGGACAGTTCCCTATGATTGGGAGCCATATCGCACTGAAGCGGAAGCCATATTGAAACTCACACCCACGCCGACAGCAACACCCTAATCCACAAACAAAAAAGAGGCGAAACCCTTTCGAGCTTCGCCTCCTTCGTTGTTCAGCGATTTAACGGGGATTAGCCGTTGTACTGGTCTTGCCGGTACTGATCCTGCGGGTACGGGTTCTGCGGGATATTGACGTAATCGGTGGTACTATCCTGATTACGCACGAACTCCAGTTGGTCGTTCACCTCGTCGATCACGATCAAGTCGCCGGGGTGGAAGCTGCCCTTGAGCAGTTGGATGCTCAGCGGGTTTTCCACGAAGCGCTGGAGCGCACGGCGCAGCGGACGCGCCCCGAACTGCTGATCATACCCCTTCTTCGCCAGCCAATTACGCGCCGGTTCGGTCAGGTGAACTTGCAAGCCAGAAGCCGCCATGCGCTCGATGATACCGCGCATCTGAATGTCGATAATCTGCTCGACTTCCGACAAACTCAACGGCGCGAAGATGATAATTTCGTCGATACGGTTCAGGAACTCTGGACGGAAGGCTTCGCGCATGGCCTTCTCGATCTTCTGATGGTCAACCACCAACTGCTGGTCGCCACCCTGAACGAAGCCCAGTACGCCACCCTTACGGGCGAACTCGGTACCGAGGTTACTGGTCATGATGATGACGCAGTTGCGGAAGTCCACCACGCGCCCCTGCCCATCGGTCAAGCGACCGTCCTCCAAGATTTGCAGGAGGGCATTCCACACATCGGGATGCGCCTTTTCGATTTCGTCGAACAACACCACACGGTACGGGCGACGGCGCACAGCCTCGGTAAGCTGACCGCCTTCTTCGTAGCCCACATAACCGGGGGGCGCACCGAACAAGCGGCTAACGGTATGCTGTTCGCGGTACTCACTCATATCAACACGGACAAGCGCTTCTTCGTCATCAAACATGAACTCGGCCAGCGCCTTCGCCAATTCGGTCTTACCCACACCGCTGCTACCCAAGAAGATGAACGAGCCGATAGGACGCTTGGGGTCTTTGAGGCCACTGCGCGAGCGACGGATCGCATCCGAAATTGCGGTAACGGCTGCTGATTGGCCGATAATGCGCGAGTGCAGTACATCTTCCATACGCAGCAGCTTCTCGCTTTCGGTTTCGAGCATCTGGTGAACCGGAATACCTGTCCACTGCCCGATCACCTGCGCGATGTCGTCCTCATCTACCGTTTCGTCGAGGGTGTTTTCCTGCTGCCACATATAGCGTTCGCGCTCGTACTCTTCACCGAGGCGGATACGCTCCATCTTATATTCGGCGGCGCGTTCGTAGTCGCGGGCGAGGCCAGCGGCTTCTTCATCGGCTTCGAGACGGTCAACCTGTTCCTTCAACTCTTTCAAGTGCGAGGGCATCGAGAAAAGGGCGACACGCAGCTTGGCGGCTGATTCATCGAGCAGGTCGATGGCCTTATCCGGCAGGCGGCGGTCACTGATGTAGCGGGCTGACAAACGTACGGCGGCTTCAATAGCGGCATCCGAGATGGTCACCTTATGATGCGCCTCGTAACGGTCGCGCAAGCCGTAGAGCATCTCGATGGTATCTTCGACAGTCGGTTCTTCCACAAATACCGGGGCAAAGCGGCGGTCAAGTGCGCTGTCCTTCTCGATGTACTGGCGATATTCATCCAGTGTGGTCGCGCCGATGGCGTTCAACTCGCCACGAGCGAGGGCGGGCTTCATCATGTTACCGGCATCCAGTGCGCCCTGTGCGGCACCCGCACCGACGACCTGATGCAGCTCGTCAATAAAGAGAATGATTTCGCCTTCGGAACGCTGTACTTCCTCGATAGTGGCTTTGAGGCGTTCCTCAAATTCACCACGGAAGCGGCTGCCCGCCAACATACCGGCGAGGTCGAGCGAGATGACTTTCTTGCCGTACAGCAGTTCAGGGACATCACCGCTGGCGATTTTTTGTGCCAAGCCTTCGACAATGGCGGTTTTACCCACCCCGGCCTCACCGATCAACACCGGATTGTTCTTGGTACGGCGGCTCAGAATTTGGATGACGCGCAGGATTTCCGAGTCACGCCCGATCACGGGGTCGAGCTTGCCTTCCAACGCTTTACGGGTCAGGTCGCTGCTGTACTTTTCTAGCGTACGGTAGCGAGTTTCAGATTGCGGGTCGGTCACACGCTGGCCGCCACGGATGTCCTTGATGGCATCGGTCACACGGTCGCGGGTGATCTGGTTATCGGCCATAATCTTGCTAACAGCCGTGTTCTTTTCACTGAGAATAGCAAGAAAGATATGCTCGGTTGAAATATAATCGTCGCGCAGGCGGTTGGCTTCCTCGTTGGCGAGGTCGATAATACGCTTGCTGCGGGGGGTCATGAATAATTGGCCGTTACCCCCACCGTAGATGGCGGCTTTCGGGCTGGCGCGCAGCACTTCATCCAGCCGACCGCGCATACTGCTGAGGTCAACGCCTAATTTTTCGATAATCTGGGGGATGACGCCATCACCCTGTTCTAACAAAGCCAACAGAATATGTTCAGTATCTACCTGATTATGCCCATAGCGCTGCAAAATTTCGTAGGTACGCGCAATAGCATCCTGTGCCCGTTCCGTAAATCGGTCAAAACGCATCATAGTGGTTTATATGTCCTCGTGCATCCTTACCGCGAGCGGTTGTGTCTATCGTCCTTATCTGCATCCTATTGTAGCGGATATTGAATTAAGGGGAGATGAACGGTCAAACGTGCGGTTGCGTTATTGTGACCCGTTTAGCATAACTCAGCTTGTATCGGAAATGTGTAAGCGCGGCGTAAACGAAATGAAAGAAGGGGTATTTGGCTCTTATCCTTCGGGACGTAACCAGATGTGAGTACGCCCCGATTGAATGAACACCATTTCAAACAGCGGCTAGGGGAGTCTTTGATTCAGCCAGCCCAAACTCCAATTTTTGGTTTGCTTCTTAAATTCAGCGGCGGCTTGATCGGGAGTCCAGTTTTTCTCGGAGAAAGATTTCGCTTTGCCATCCGGTTTAGTCGTACCAAGCGCGACGTAGGCCGTACCCACTGCTAAGAAAAAGCCGTCAACATCGCCTTTAAAAGTGGCATCGAACAGCTTTCCAACACCTTCTGCCCCGATTAAGGTAATCAATTTGCGTACCAACGGTGTTTCGTTCGTATAGCGTGTCACCAATTTGGTTCCTAAAACAGGTGCAACCAGTTCGGAAAACACGTTTACTGCGCCTTCATTCATTTGCAGTTGGAATTGCATCAAGGCGGACTCGCCACCTTGACCAGAACAAATGTGAATAAACTCGTGCAGTTCATCAAATCCTTCACCACCACGGATAGCCGTGTAACGGTCATCCGACGTGGTGAGTGCGGTGGTATTATTCCCTTCGATCTGGCTTTTCGCGGCAGTCACCCATTGTTCCTTGGTGAGGTTCTGACGTTCATCTTCTGGTTTGGCTAAATCTTTTCGTTCCATGTCGGCAGCCAGTACCGGAATTAGATCGACCTGAGTGGGAACATCTGACGACAGGTTTAAGCCGCGGAGTTCTTGGACACGCTCGGCTAAGAAGGCAACCGCGCCACCAGAACCGGGCGATGCGGAACTCACTTTACCGCGCACCTCGGCGGCTGAAGCTGGCCCTGAAGGGACAACTACCGGCGCATGTACACCTTGAATCGGCGCGACTGGCTTATCTTCCTTCTCTCGACCTTTCCATAGCGCTAGTAATTCAGAAAATGGGATGGACGGCGCAGTTGTACCCCCGCCCTCGCGCTGAATAAGCGTACGCTGGAGTTTACTTTCGTCCCGTTGACGCTGGATACGCGCACAATTCGGACAGCCACAACCTCTTTCATGGGAATCCCGTTGGATAGCCGCATCGGCAGGCGATGAGTTTTGCCGCATCATTTGGAGCAGCGCTTGATTACCAATTGTGCTTTGTAAATTACGTGACAGCGAAACAGTTGATTGATTACGGGGGGATTTAGAAGTCTTTTGGCTAACCTGATTTTTAGATTTTTTCGCGTGTTCGGTCATCCTAATATTCTCTTTTCAATTATTTAATTCGTTTGACCTGCCACAAGTCCAAAACTTAATATACATTATAAGCCAACCTTATATTTCACATTATAAGTCAAATACACGGTGAGAACCTAATACATTGGCAAACGAAACACGAACTCACAGTCAGCCGATGCGTGAGCCATTCTCGACGGTGAGGGTGGGTTGCAAGAGGACGACATCATGCGCGGCAGAGTATGCACCCAACACCAACACTTCAGAGGCGATCCCCGCGATGCGCTTGACGGGGAAATTGACGACCGCGACCACCTGCTTACCGACCAACGCTTCCGGCGAGTAGTTCTGTGTCACCTGCGCCGAACTGGTTTTGGTGCCGAGTTCGCCAAAGTCGATGGTAAGGGTATAAGCGGGCTTTTTGGCTTTGGGGTTCGGTTCGCACTTCAGCACCGTGCCGACGCGCATATCAACCTTCATGAAGTCGTCAAATTCGATGAGGGCGGTGTTGGTGGTGTCCATATGCAGTGATCTCCCAAAGCTAAAGTGGTTTTTCGGTGACTAAATCATAACCGAGTAACTCGCTGGTCGCCTTCGCTTGTATACCAATTTGGGCGGCAATATCTGCGATGACTTGGACAAGCGCATCATTGGTTGTAGGCTGAACGTCGCGCAGCTTTTGGGCGGCAAGTTTCTCGGCTAATCCAACGTAAAACACAGCATACTCACCAAAATACTTACGAGGACTATCCGTCTTTTGAAGATTTAAGTCCTCCCTAATTTGGATGCTGCTGCGCCCCAACACACCTTTATAAAGTTCATCGGTCGATTTTGCGAATAGTGCTGGTTCACTCGCACGGGAGACAGCATGAATAGCATCAACGAATTGAATGCGATGTTCTGAAGGCAGCGGCGTGACTTTCGAGTCGCGCGGTTTGACGTTCTTTTTAACTTGAGAGGCCAGATGCCCGATTGATTCATCGAGCTTTAGCCAACTCGCATCATTCCGCAAGCCACCTGAAAAGTCGATGATTTGAATACGCTTGATTTCGTCAGGGATGTCAGTTCGGGCGCGGATCAACACGGGGAGAAAGGCTTTCTTGAGGCGTTTTGCTTCCTCGTATTCATCACGGCAGTAGGGCGAGATAACGGACTCATTCGACAGCAGGTAGATGAAAATATCAGCACCCGCAATTTGAGCCAAAATTTCTTGCCACCATTCCTGACCGCCGATCAAATGCCTATCGAACCATACCTCATATTTCTCGCTCAGGCGCGGGATAAACTCACTGACGAAAGGTTCGTCAACACGGCTGTAACTGATAAATAACTTTGGCTGTTTCATCCGCAGTCCTCATGTTATCGGTGATGATCCAAGATACACGATTTATCTGTTGATTAATACACTTATGAAGGTCGCCACGCGGGCTGTGAATTACTACCCTCGGTCGTGATTTGCTGTTCATCCGAGCCATCAGGCCGCGAGGTGAAAATTTGATACTCGCCTGCGCTGTCACGTCCTGTATAGGCAATCAATTGACTATCAGGCGACCATGAGATTTGGGTATCAACAGCATTCACAATATGGTAAGCCGTGCCATCGCTTTTCGCGATAAAAACACGGTATTCGGTCGCGTTGGCGGCTGACGCATCGTTAACAAAACTCCCCACGCCCCAGACGTACTGCTCGTCCGGCGACCAACCTATATCCAATAAAAAGAGCAAATCCTGTTCATGTCCATCAACGACAGTCTGCACGTTCTCGCCATTGAAGTCGGTGATTTCAATGGTTTCAGTTTCGCTGCTGTAGCCAACGATCCGGTCTGAAGAGGGTGAAAGCGCCGCAGGGTAGGAAACATGATCGGTGACTAATGCTAATCCGCTGCCGCGAGCATTGGCCGTAAAAACCCCGCCGGATTGTGAAATAAACAACGACTGATCCGGCATATACTGGATTAATGCAAGGTTGCGCGGGTCTAATCCTACAACCACATTTTTGTCACCCTCAGCCGATGCTGAATGAAATTCAACATCCTGATTATTTGCCATGAAATTGGCATACGAGAAATATTCACCGTCCGGTGACCACGCTGACAGACTGTAGAGATTGAGGGCATCATCAGCTAGCTTGACTGCGCTCTCTTGCTCTATATCCCAAACAAAAAGCGGATATTTACCGCCATTGTCGGCCACATATGCCAATTTACGGCCATCCGGCGACCATAC
>JAPUDW010000211.1:54303-69357 GCA_027492915.1 Bacteroidota bacterium
TGTATAAACTGGGATTTCATTTTCGATCAATAGACGCGCATTACTCCCGTCAGCATCCATCATATAGATCTGGTAAATGCCTTCGCGGTTAGAGGCAAAAGCAATCTCGCTGGTGGGTACAACCGTATCTTGCGCGATGACCGTGGTGCAAAACACCAATAGGCTGAGCAGGGTTAAAAAAACACATTTCATTCGCAGCATCTCTCCAATCATTAAAAGGCGACCCATATTGAGCCGCCCTTATTGTAACCGGAGATAGGGTTAAGTTGATGAGAAGTCGGTTGAAGGTCGAACACTATTCAAAATGAGAGGTGACCTTTTCAGATCACCTCTGGAGCAAAAGGAAGGAAAGGCAGACTGATGCACTGCACCGTCTGAAACCACACAATTAGGGGATAACAACTGCATCGACAGCTTTACGGGATGTTTCGTCGGTCGCAATATCAGTGTAGCCGAGGCGAAAGACCATCTGCGGGAACTCTGTAGCGGCTTCGAATAAGCGCAGTAATTCCGGCTTTAGCTCGTGAACCTGCACAATTTGCGAAAGAGGTTGAATGCCGATGTTCAATGTGGTGGCTTGCAGCGCTAACCGTTCGAACACCTGCCCTGCTTTAACCTGTGAGCAGCGATCATCCGCATGGGTGGTAATCAAAGCCAACAGCGGCGCATTAATGACAATGTCAGCTTCTGGTTTTATCGGTTTATGGTGGCTGGCAAGATAGGTCGTCGCTAACTGCCCCATACGTGAAATCAACCATCGATAACCAAACTCCCCTTGTTGAATCCAGTTATTCAGTTCATCACGGTAATTAGGATCAGCAAATTGGGTAATGTCGGCGCTAACAACCAGCGCATTCACAGCCAACTTCAAGTGGGTATCGTCCGAAACTTGTAAAGCAACGTCCGGTTCACGCACACTGGCTCCTAAACGCTGCAAATCATTCTCGGTCAGCGGCTTGTTGGCGTAGGTTTGACGATTGGTGTGGCGCAGCCCAATGGCGAGGAACCGTTCCTGATCTGCCAGCGAGGGTGCGCCTGCGCCTTCGGTAAACGACACACTTGCCACCAAGAGTTCATCATGCGCGTCAGGGAAATAGGTCACACTGGTATACAACCCAAAATAGGTTGCTGCGATGAGCAAATTTTCAATAGCACAGCCAATACTGATATAGAGTTCACGCGCATCGGAATCCGCTACTTTGAGTTGGCGAGTAGGGTCTGCCAATATACGGATTTCATCTGCCCGAACCGCAAACTTCCACGGTTGGGAGTTATGCAAAGACGGCGCGAGAACCGCATAATTGACTAAAAACTTGAGCTTATCGGTCAGCGCGCCATGTCGAGGGAAATCATATTCGCTAACATCCCAAGCGGTGGGGGGGTGGACAGTTGTCATGAGTGATTACCTCAAAAGCCTAATGCTATAGCTCCACTGTAACTGGGGCAGCGATTTTGCATTAGTGGGCAATGTCATGATTGTGGCTGATGGATGGCAGGGGCAGTAAATGAAATCATAAAAGGAGAACTGTCACGGGTAGGGATTCGCCGGTGGCAAATCCCTACCGCAATTTTCAACTACAGAACGGGTGCGTGGGCTTTGCGATGGACAAACTTACCTTCGCCGTTCTTGCCCGTCCAAATGTTGCCGTTGACGAGGCGCTTACCACGCAGATACACCTGCTGCGGCACGCCTTTGACGGTCATGCCTTCGTAAACGTTGTAGTCGGTTCGCATGTGGTGGGTGCTGGCGCTGAGCGTGTGGGTTTGTTCGGGGTCCCACACCAGAAGGTCGGCATCTGCGCCAACGACTATAGCACCCTTTTGCGGGTAACAGCCAAAAATCTTGGCCGGGTTCGTGCTGTTGAGTTCGACAAAGCGGCTGGGCGAAATCTTGCCGCCGTTCACACCCAAATGCCACATCACCATCATGCGGTCTTCAATCCCCGGCATCCCATTCGGAATCTTGGAGAAGTCACCCTTGCCCAGTTCTTTGCCGGGGCGGCGGTAGGTCGGGTCTTGAGCTTCGAAAGCTGCCCAATCACCCCCATTATGCGCTTTCGACCATTCTGCAACGGGGCCAACACCGCCTTCATACCAGAAGTCACAGTGGTCGGTACTGACGGCCTGCAACGTGCCTTCCTTGACCGCTCGCCACAGCACTTTGTGATGTTCTTCGTTGCGGACGGGCGGCGAACACACATACTTCGCACCTTCAAAACCGGGTGCGCCGAGATGCTGGTCACGAGTCACATGAAAATATTGAACACAAGTTTCACCCATCACCGGATAGCCGAGGGCGCGACCACGACGGATCGCATCGACTGCCGGTTCGCAAGTCACATGCACGACGTACAGCGGACAGCCCGTAAGGCCGGAGAAAACGACCGCGCGGTTGGTGGCTTCGCCTTCGATTTCCGGTGGGCGGGATGCGTAATGATCGACCGGATCAGTTTTGCCAGCGGCAAGCAGTTGGTTACGGAGCTGAACCTCAACGTCGCCATTTTCAGCATGTACCATCACGATCATGCCGTTTTTGGCGGCCTGCTGCATGGCGCTGTACAGGGTATTGTCATCGACTTGAAACACATTCTTATAGGCCATAAACAGCTTGAGGCTGGTAATGCCTTCTTCGGCGAGGCTGGGGATTTCCGCCATGACATCTTCGCGCAGGTCGGTCACGCCGACATGAAAGCCGTAGTCAATCTGTGCCAATTTCGCTTTTTCGCGCCAGATCGCAAGGGCATCGTGCAAGCTGCCACCTTTGGGCTGCATGGCAAAGTCAATATGCATGGTGGTACCACCGAAGGCGGCTGCCTTGTGTCCGGTGTCAAAGTCGTCGTTGCTGTAGGTACCGCCAAATGCGAGGTCAAGATGGGTGTGAACGTCAATCCCACCCGGCATCAGGTACTTACCTTCGCAGGGGATAACCTCATGCCCTTGCGTCGGCAAATCCTGACCGATGAGCACAATCTTCTCGCCTTCGACCAGCACATCGGCCTTCACCATGTCACTGGCGGTGACAATCGTGCCATTCTTAAAGAGTGTTCCCATAAAATGCTCCTAATTGTCGCTATTCGTATTAGCATCCCGCGATTTACGTACTGCTCGATTGTAACGCGATGAAAGCCGAATGGGTATAAAATGCGGGTGAGTCGGGAACCAGATGGCCTTATCCAACGTCAATTGATTGGAGTGGATCATCGACGAGAATTCTTATCATATCCACCTTAACCCTTTCCGTATCCACGGGAGGTTTTGCAAAGTGAGGGAGGGAATCTACTCCAAAGGTGGGATTTACTCGTATGTATCAATCGGTTACAAAGAGAAGTGTTTAGGATGCAACATCTGACATTCGTGCCAAATGCATTTTCGTTCAAGGAGGACATTAATGTCAAAACGCTATCAGCACCGTGTTATCGCAGTTTTCATGATGGTGCTGGCTCTCTTTAGCTTATCGGCAGTCGCCGCGCAGGACTCGTTGGATGAGCAACCGCTGCTGCAAATGCTAACGCGCATTCCCTATACTACCCTGAGCCGCACCGAAATTTTTTACAACGATAGAAAAGCGGTCGAAACGGCCTATCCAGATACGCGAATGCCTGCGGACGTGGTGGAGTTTGGTGCAGCAAACGCTGCCAAAGGTGAAGACCCTGATTTGCTACCGGTGGAGCTGTGGTGGCGGGCATGGCGCAACCAGGCAACTGCCTTTTCGGCACGGAATATGCAGGGTGCGGCAGAAACCCTGAATACGGTCGGGTTTGATATTTTCCAAGTGGAGCAGGAGATGACTTACGGCACACCCCCTGCCCAAACGCTCCAACTAATGGGGAATTTCAATTTAGATACGGTGCGAGCGGCGTTTACGCTCCGTGACTACAGCCTACAAACGGGTGACAATGCTGAGTTGTGGTGCCCTGAGGCGGGTTGTGATGTCGGGCTTATACAGAACTTGCCGAACCGTAATCCGGCAAACCCATTTGGTGGCGAATTCGGACGCAGCCAATCGTTATTGATCGAGGACGGCGCACTGATTAGTTCGCCGAACGGCACGGTTATGAACGATCATGTTGATGTCGTCAACGGCGACGAACAATCGCTGGCTGATTTGCCGCAATATCGTGCGGTCACGGCAGCGCTCACCGCCGATGGCAGTCTGCTACAAGCGTACATTTGGGATGGCGAACTACTTGCACAAATGAGCCAACTTTCCCCGACTTCTATTCTGGGCGAACGGGCAACACCGGAACGGGTCAAACAGATGTTGCAAGAACTGCTGAAGGATTATGAAAACCTGCCAGTATACCAATTATTAGCCTTCGCCGATGTTGCCAGCGAGACCGAGCAAATCGGTCAGGTGGCGCTGGTGTACACTAATGAAGCGGATGCCAAAACAGCCGCCGGGGTGCTGCCGGAGCGTATCGCTAATTATCAGAGCATCGTCGCCAAACAACCGTTTATGCAACTGCTCAACGACCGCCGCGTCGTGGCTCCGGTTGTGAAAGTGGTCGCGGTTGAAGGTGTCTATGTGGTGGTGGCTGCTTTCCCAACCCCCAAAGCAACAGGTGATGATCTGCTGAATTTTACACCCACCAGTGATATTCGACCGGATGTAACCCCACCCGGTTTGGTCTTTAAGCTGCTGCTTGATAGCGCCTATCGGCGGGATTTGGGCTGGCTCAGCACCGTTCCACGTTCGGTTATCGAAGAATCAGCGAAATAAAAAGCGCATTATCTCGAAATGTTTTACCAAGAGTAAAGGAAGGTAGCTATGTCAAATCACTATCCATATCGGATCATCGGTTTATTTGTCGTCTTGCTAACCCTGTTCAGTTTGCCGGTAATGGCAGCCCAAGACACCTTGGATGATGAGCCGCTGATGCAAATGCTAGCGCGGATACCGAACACGACCTTAAGCCGTACCGAGATTTACTTCAACGACCGTAAAGCCGTCGAAACCGCTTATCCCTCGGCAAGGATGCCAGCGAATTTTGCGGAATTTATGGCGATGAGCGAGGCTAAAGGTGAAGATACTGAATTACTGCCGGTTGACCTGTGGTGGCGCGTGTGGCGCAATCAGGGATCGGCGATCTCGGCACGCTACATGATGGGCGCTGATGAGACAGAGGCGGCAATGGGGTTGGATTACTTTCAGATTGAGCAAGAAATGACCTACGGAACCCCGCCGAACCAAACAATGCAACTGGCCGGCAGTTTCGATTTGGATAAGGTACGCGCCGCTTATCTATTACGTGGTTATGCTGCGCAAGCAGGTGAGATCAAACTGCTCTGTCCTGAAGCGGGGTGTGATACAGGCGCGATGACAAACCTCGCCGACCGTAATCCGGCAAATCTCTTCGGCGGTGATCTTGGACGCAGCCAGTCTATTTTAATTGTGGATAACGCGCTCATCAGTTCGCCCAGCGAAGTTGCCATGAACGACAACATGGATGTGGTCGCCGGTGATGAGCAATCACTCGCGGATTTGCCCCAGTATCAGGCGGCAGCAGCGGCAATCACATCCGAAGGTACCTTAATGCAAGCCTACTTCTGGGATGGTGAACTGCTGCTGGGTATGAGCGATGTGTCACCCGCTGCGTTGTTCGGGGGACGTGTGACACCGGAGGTAATTAAACGCTTCTATGAAGATATGCTTAAAGACTTTGTGGAATTACCTTCATATCAACTGATGGCCTTTGCGGATGTCGCCAGCGAAACCGAACAAATTGGTCAGGTCGCGCTGGTCTATACCACCGAAGAAGCAGCAGCAACAGCAGCAGTCGTTATTCCAGAACGCATCAAAACCTACCAGAGCATCGCAATTCAGCGCGCATTCACGGAACTGTTGGAGGAACGCGGGGTCGCAGAGCCGGTCATTAGCATTGTGGAACATGGAGAGCGCTATGTTGTTTTGGTAAGCTTCCCCACGCCTAAAGCAAGTGATGAGGAACTTCAGCAGTTCAATGTTACGAATCTTGAGCTGCCAGAAACCACTGCACCGGGGTTGATTTATCGTCTATTGATTGATGCTGCCATACGTCGTGATCTCGGCTGGCTAAACACGATACCCCGTGCGGCGATAGAGGCGATGGTACCGTAACACGCGGCTAAACTGATATGCTGGCGGCTTATTTCTCGATATTCAGGAACAAGCCGCCTACCCCCACAATCTCGCAGCGAGCACAAGCTGAAACCTTATACCCGCATTTTTGCTGATCGACGCACTTCCCATACTTAGGGCTAAAACCCACCGGTGTTGAGACATTGCCAGAGAGAGTCAAGAATGCGGGATTAACCGAGGCGCTTCAAGCGGCGTATGAAGGTTGAGTCGATGCAGCGCAATTTAACCCCCAAAGTAATGCGACAACAAGCCGCCTCAACACCGATGCTATTGCAAGCAATAGAGTCCATCAAATCTGGTATACGAAAACCGATAACCCAGTTTGAGTGAGATGAACTATCCCAAAGGCTTTACGGACGGGGTGGCAGCGACAGGCGCTTGGCGGCGAGTTCCGCTTCTAATTCCGCGCGCCGTTCAGCGCTGGCGACACGGGCAGCGGCGAGCGTTTCTTCCCAACCAGCCTTCAAGTTGGCGACCAACTGCGCACCGGATGTAGGAGCAAAAAAGGTAACGACCAAAGCACCAACACCCGCCCCCAGACCCAGACCCAACAACAAGCTTGCTAATTTCCGCATGGCATTTGCCTCCATCAACTTGTCCCTATTATACAGAGGAATGCCTTGGATGTCAGTTTGCGGCTTATGGGTAAATCCGCTATCTTACTAAAATACGATGTATGCCTATATACATCAGATAACGAGGGTATGATGCAACCGACTCCGCCAATCGAACCAGCCGCCGGACAATGGAACTGGTCACCGTGGGTACGCCAATTTGTTGCCGTCGGGTTGGTGGTAGCAAGTGTGTACGCCCTGACTCTGTTGGGGCCAATCCTGAGTATTCTCATCACTACATTTTTGCTCTCATTCCTGATTTTTGTACCATCCCGCTTGATCGCCAAATACACGCGCCTGAACTATACCGGCTCGGTGTTGATTGTCTTTCTGTTCATCCTGATCATGATCTTCGTGCTGGTCTTAGTGATCGCGCCAAGCGTGGCACAGGTTTCGCGCACGGTCGGCACGGGTCTTTCGACCGAACTCCAATCGTTCGAGAAATCCATATTGGATTGGGATCCCACACAGTCAAATTATGAATATGTGGTGCTGGGGTTATTTCCGGTGGACATCACGCCTATTGCCGCCCAAATCCGCGAGGCGCTGCTGGCGGCAGACCCGCAAGCCGCCGCTGATATTGCCACCCAAGCCATTAGTAGCATCCCGTCATCGCTCAACATCGGCCAAATCGTTGGCACGGCGACACAGGTGATTACATCGCTGATTGGCACATTCACCAGTTTCTTCTCGACCTTATTCCTCGGCTTGTTCTTGTCGCTGCTCATCTTGCTAGAGCTGCCGCGCTACCAGAGCATGATTCTCACCAGCGGTTCTGTCCCATACCAGCGCGAAATCCGCCTGATTGGTGGCCGCGTCATGAACGTGTGGCAAGGGTTCTTTCGTGGTCAGCTCCTGCTGGCAATCATTATCGGTGTCGTCACCTTTTTGCAGTTGGCAATTATGGGTGTGCAGGGCGCGGTTACCATCTCGATCATCGTGGCGGTCATCTCCCTGATCCCGACCATCGGCGGCATTATCGCGCTGGTTCCGTTGGGGTTGGTTCCACTGCTGCAAGGCTCAACGGTATTCACACAGATGACTAACGGTACCTTCGCGCTTCTGGTAGTCTTGGTCAACCTCGTGATCTCACAATTTATCTGGAATGTGATCGCACCGAAGATTATGGGTGACGCGGTTTCCCTGCCCCTGCCCGTTATCATCATCGGCATTATCATCGGCACAGCACTCGGCGGCGCGTTAGGGGCGTTCCTCATCGTGCCTATCCTCGGTACCGTGCGGGTGATCGTCATTTACTTGATGGCGAAGGTCATGCAGAATGACCCATTCCCCGGTGAAACGATGCCGGAATTCGACTCGCTGGCGAAGTTATAAACGCCGACAAAACAACCCGTTACAAAAATACGCTATACGCCGGATAAGTTTCCGCTAGAATAGACAACTCTATTTGTCCGGCTATCAGTCCACCGCAGGAATGTGATATGAAACTGTTTATTAGCTATGCTCAGAATGATTTACCGCGTGTCCAAGAATTGGCTCAACTCCTCACCGAAGCCGGACATGAAGCGGGGTTCGAACGTGAAGCCCTGCCCGCCCAACGCTGGGAAAAACCTCTTAAAGAACAGGTTGAAAGCGCAGATGCCTTGATCTACGCGGTCAGCAAAGAGGCGTTAAAAAACGAGTGGAGCAAACGCGAATTCCGCACCGCTAAAAAGGCTAAGATGCCAATTTTCGCTGTGCTGGTAAACGCCAACGCCCAAAACGATATTGCTTCATCGGATGTGAAGCCCTACCCGCTAACGGATGCCAGCGCGGGTGTCACTGCCAACGCTGTTACCGGACTCATGTCCGCATTGGCAGCCGCTGCTGACAAAGCCACAGCAAAGCCGCAGCCTGTCGCCGTAGAACCGGAAGAAGGGCAAGACTCACACGACGAAGCCAGCGGCCCGCAGTTGGTAGAACCGCAGGCTGATATGCCAGAAGAAGTGAAGGGCTTGCTGAATCAGGCCAACAATTTCTTGACAAACGGTCAGTGGGATAAGGCGATTGGCAAACTGAACGAAATTGTCGGGCTGCTGCCAGAAAACCCGTTGGTGTATGCTGCACGCGGCGATGCCTACTTGGGCTTAGAGAAATGGGACAAAGCGCTGGAAGATTACAACGAAGTAATCCGTCTCGCGCCCGACAACGCCAAAGCCTACGACACCCGCGCTAATCTGCACCGCGATCTTGAACATATCGACGAAGCCATCAGTGACTTCACGAAGTCAATCGAGCTTGACCCTGAACACGCCTTCCCGCACATCAGCCGTGGGATGCTCTACTACCAGAAATCACAGGTCGATGAGGCGCTGAAGGATTTCCAAGCCTACGCCGATAAAGAACCGGAAGACTATCTGGGACACAACAATCTCGCCTTCGTGCTGTTTCAACAGGGTAAATACGAAGAGGCTGAGGCCGCATGGGCAAAGGCCACCTCGCTCGAAGAACCCGACGACTATGTGTATGCCGGACACGCCGTTGCGCTGGAACAACTCAATCGCCCAGCCGAGGCTCTGGAAATGTACAAAAAAGCCGTGCTGCTCAACCGCCGCTGGAAGAACAAACTCGATGTGGTTGGCAACGCTTATTCATGGACGGAACCGATGTTGCAGTTGGCAACCCATATTATTGGTCGCCTGCGCGCACGGTAAATATTGTCGATCATTAACAAAAGAGCGAGTCACAGCGACTCGCTCTTTTGATTTACGCGCTGCTGGATTTTGCCGGAGCCGATATGCGGTTGTGACGGCGAGGCTGCCCATTGACCGCAGCATCAAGCTGGTCACTCGCCATGCTATTGCTATCGCTGTTGGATAGACTGCCTTCGATGGAAGTGTACTGGCTGAACGCTTTTTCTGCACATTAGTCACGCAAGTTATTGAAGTTGAAGCAGCAAGCGTTTTTAAAGAAACATACATGGTGTTGAGCAGCGGGTTGAAGATCACCTTTAGTCAGCCAATGGGTCGAGTGCAATCTCGTATTTTTGCTTGAACTCATCAGTAGGGGCATTTCTATTCTCCGTTAAATGGGGTCGAAGCCATTATCTTTCATATGAAACGAATGATGGATAAACTTTCTAAGGATTCAAAATCTTTTCAAAGGATTACACGAACATGTTTTCGCGCACAACACTCGAACATCACTCAACCGATATGCGGCAATTTATTGATTTCCGTGCCTCTACCTTGCCTTCAGGAATGCGAATTATTGAAGTTTATAACAGCAGTGGTTTATCCTTCACCCTACTACCCGATAGGGCTATGGATATATGGACGGCATTTTATAATGGGCTGCCACTCACCTGGATCAGTCAAGGGTCGCCCCATTTGCCAGATTTCGGAGCGCCGTGGTTACGTCAATATAATGGCGGACTGCTCACCACTTGCGGATTAAGTAATGCCGGAGATGCGGAAACGGATACGATCACCGGGGAACATCGCGGTTTGCATGGCGATTTCACACGGTTACGCGCTTATCAAATCGAAGGTGAAAGTGGTTGGCAGGGCGATCAATATCGCGTCAAACTCACGTGTTATGTCGCGCAAACAAGTTTATTTGGTGAGCAATTAAGGGTTAAACGAACCTATAGTATTACGCTAGGTGAGCCGGTCATTGACATCACCGATGTGGTTGAAAACCGCTTCGATGTGCCAGTACCCATGATGATGCTTTATCACTTCAATTTAGGCTATCCATTGGTATCTGAAGGCGCTCAACTTGTACTTCCCGGTGAACATGTTTACCCCTGTGATGCTGAAGCCCGTAATGGATTAGCGCATTGGATGGAATACAGTGCGGCAACACGCGGTGTCAACGAACAAGTGTTTTATCATCACCTCAAGCACAATGGCAACAATAAAACATCCGTTGCAATTTTTAACCCTGAATTTGGCTTACAGTTAGAATGGGACACGACCTACGCGCCATACTTTACCCAGTGGAAAAACGTCCGTAGGAACATCTATGTTTCAGGTATTGAACCCGGTAACTGCATACCTGAAGGGTTAAATGCAGCCAGAGCTAATGACCGCTTGGTTATGTTACAACCGGATGAAACCCATACCTTCCACAATCAACTTCGCGTGCTGCCGAATGCTGCGTATATTGAGCAATCCTGTGAGCAGATTAGAACCCTACAAACGCAGGGGCATCTACTCACAAATGGGCAGTTCAAAGGTTTGTGATTGGAACCCTATAGGATGCAATTAATCATCGTAATGGGCTTCAGGCGTTACCAGCGAAAGTTGGGCATGAAGGCCACCATCCACGACCATTACGGTGCCAGTGACATAATTCGCATCATCACTGGCAAGGTAAGCACAGGCTTTGGCGACATCCAAGGGGTCTCCGACGCGCCGGCGCGGAATTTGTCTGCCGCCAGCGTCTAAATCAATATCAGGAAACTTGAGATGGTCACTCGGCACATCAATCCATCCCGGCGCTACCGCGTTCACCCGAATGCCTTTAGGCGCGAGTTCAACAGCCAGCGAACGGGTCCAACTAACAATTGCGCCTTTGGTCGCCGCATATACCGAATAGCCGGGAAGGCTCGCAAGCGCGTGAAGGGAAGACATATTAATAATGCTGCTTGATGCCGATAAATATTCTAAAGCACGCTGAGCACAAAAGAACTGCCCCCTGATATTCAAGTTGAATACGTTGTCAAAATCTTGGGGGGTAAACTCGCGAAACACTTTGGTATCCGTTACCCCTGCATTATTGACAAGAATATCCAAACCGCCCAACCGTGCAGCCGCGAAATCAATCAGGCGAAAACAGGAATCAACATCGCGTAGATCAGCTTCACACACATCAGATTTTCGACCTAATGCACGAATATCAGCAGCAGCCTGTTCGCCTTCTGCTTGGTTGCCCCACCAATGGACGATCACATCTGCGCCCTGCCGCGCCAATTCCAGCGCAACTTCGCGACCGATACCCGTATTTGCACCGGTGACCAGTGCGCGTTTGCCCGCTAGCGTCGCCACTTATAGAACTCCGTAATCCTGAAATACTTTCTGGATGCTCGCGCCTTTACTCAAAATGTCACGGACGTGATTTTCGGCTGATACTTTTTCAAATGCTTTGGTGATCGCTTGATCTTCGACCGCTTGGGGCACGACGACACAACCATCTAAATCAGCAATAATTAAATCATTATCTGCAATGGTCACGCTTCCGATGGTGACAGGTTCATGAATAGCAACAACATCCAATCGTCCGCGCGAATCAGCCGGTACCATCCCTAATGCAAAGACCGGAAAGCGCATTTCAGTAATCTGAACAGCATCACGGGTAAGCCCGTCGATTAACGCACCCCGTCCGCCTTTAGCGCGTGCATGAGTGCTTAAGAGTTCGCCCCAAAGTGCGGCGCGTGTTGAACCTTGTGTCGCACAAACAACAATATTCCCCGGCTGGATGTCATCTAGGAGTTGGAGTTCCAACTTGTAAGGTTCTTCGGGAATCGCGTAGACATCAGCGGTTGTCATAGTCACCGCGCGACCAACCAATTTAGCTTCAAGGTACAACGGGCGCAGATCATGCCGCAGCACTTGGTTGGTATAGCCTAGGCTGTCAAGTACGTCAGCGACAACAGCGGTAAACAACTTCTGTTCAATATCTGTGTAATACTCATTACTGAATTTATTCATGTGATGAAATCCTTTATGATTGAGTTGTGCGGTATTCCGTTATTGAATTTAGTACATCAAGTGGATAGATTGGACGATGTAATTTATGGTAGGTAAATCCGGTTAAATTGGCAGCACAAAGACCCGGTGTGTCGACCTCGATAATGTCACCGGCAATGGCTTCATATGCGCCGCGAAAGGCGATGGTTGATTTCACAACAATGATCTTTTGTGCTTCGATGTCAATGCCTTGACTGCGTAATTGTTCCAGATCGCCCGGCGGAGTTTTGCGACCCGAAATAAGTATCACAATGCCGCTATGTCGCAGCCGCGCACAGCCTTCCATATTAACGGCACGTCCATACACATTCGAGAAATGATCCTTACCACTGGTAGCGTATTGACCATTGGTCAAATTTTCGACCACGACACGGATTGAGATCGGTTCACCATGCCAGTCATCAACTTTTGCACCCACTGAAACATCAATCTCAGTACCAACACCCGCTGTTATCGCCTGTTGAAGCACATCAGGGTCAGCTAACAAAACGACAGCATCTTGTGCAGCCGCCTCAATAAGCGCTCGCAGCAGAACCGTTCCGTCTCCGGGGCTGCCGCCACCCACGTTGTCACCAATATCGGCCAAAATTACCGGGAAGCGTTGTGACGATAATGCGCGTTTCACGGCTTCCGCAACTGGAATACCGGTGTCAAGCGCAGCTTCACGGTTTTCCCATGCAATATCGGTTAAAGTTTTCAGCAGCCGCTGTGCTAACGGCAAGTCATTGTTCGTAGTAACCAATACACTGACACCCGCGTCGGGAACATCACTATAAGCAAAGCCGCCCATAATGCTGATGCTTAACACACGCGCATCACTGCGGGCTGCTTGTGCCGCTTTATGGATTGCCTTTAGCGGTTCACGGTCAGTACCCGTCGTGAGGGCGTTCAGCAGTAGGGGTAAGTGCCTGAAAGCATGTGTCGGTACTGCGCCATCTTCCAGTATGCGGTGCAACAAAGCAGTTGCTTCCAATCCGCGTTCGTAAGTATCCAAATGTGGGTTTTGATTGTAGGCAACCAACCCATCGGCTGCATCGACCATTTTCTGGGTTAAACAGCCATGCATATCCAGCACGGCGACCACCGGACAATTCACGGCGGCGCGTACCTGCTCTAAAATCTCGCCTTCGCAGTCATCCTGTCCTTGGGCAACCATAGCACCATGAAGCACTAACAACACACCATCAACAGGTGCAAAACTCGCCAATTGACCGACTAAATGGTCACGCAATGTTTGATAGGCCTCGGCTGTTACGAGACCACTTGGCATGGCAGTTGCATATAACAATGGCACCACTTCATACCCGCTGTCCTGTAAACCTTGGATCACACCACCCAATGAGCTGTGCGTACCCGTCCAGCGTTTGATAATGCCCTCCCCTTCATCCACAGTGAAGGCATTCAAAGGGGTTTGTATAGGCGCAAAAGTATTGGTTTCATGGGCAATCCCACCGATTGCAATCCGGCGCATTTTCACAACCCCCTTGGGCGCGAAAATGTTTGCAGCGCATTGGGGTCAAGTTCGATCCCCAACCCCGGCGCCGTAGGTATAACCAGCAGCCCATCTTGCAGTTTAAAAGGCTGCTTCACCAAATCTTCGATAAATGGGGATGGGGTAAAATATTCAACCCACTGAGCCACAGGCAGCGACGCGACCAGATGCAAATCCGTTGCTAAACCCACGGCAGTATTCCAACCATGTGGCACAACCTGAATATGATGATCGTATGCCATCCATGCGATACGCCGTGCCTCTGAAAGACCGCCAACTTTGGTGCAATCCGGTTGAATAATGTCTACCGCGCCACGCTCGATCCATGTCATAAAGCTCTGCCGACGGGTAAGGACTTCACCGGATGCGATTTTGACAGGGGAGTGTTCACGTAACTTGATATAGCCTTCAAGATCATCCGGCGGTAAGGCTTCTTCAAACCACACGACTTGATAATCTGCCAGCATTTTTGCCGTTTCGAGCGCCCACTTATAGCCGTGCTTCCAATACGACTCACTAGCCCCCGCGTCCACCATAATTTCGACATCATCGCCGACGGTTTCCCGCGCAGTTCTAACCATCGCTTCGTCCAACATGCGGTTGACTCGTCCAAATGGCCCCCACCCTAGCTTAACGGCCTTAAATCCACGGGCGGTCACTTCATTAAGGGTGTTGCGCAGGGACTCCGGTTCCTCAAACAGAATGGAACCATACGGTTTAATACGGTCGCGATAATACCCACCAAGTAGTCGGGCAACCGGCTGACCGGTTATCTTGCCAAACAAATCCCACAAAGCTTGGTCAACAGCGCTAATGGCATGGGTAACAGCGCCGCCTCGTCCTTGCCAAAATGTTTTCTGGTGAAGAGTCTCAGTGATACGTTCCGGTTCGATGTGGGTTTCGCCAATGAGCCAATTACGAAGCAACCTCAATGACCCTTCAACAAGCGCCACGCTGGTATATGCGCTGCCATAACCACGCAAACCGTCGTCCGTCACAATCTCGACCAGCGTTTGCATATTATCCTGATGTGTAATTTCGTCTTCCCATCCCCCTTGCGTTTCTTGTACATAAAGAGGAATGGCCTTCACTTCAATAATGGTCATCTCTATCCCTTAAGCTGGTTTACTGTAATTG
>JAPUDW010000212.1 GCA_027492915.1 Bacteroidota bacterium
TCGCGCAAATTGTGGCAAAATGAGTACCGGACAAGCCTTGTATCGCGTCCCTACAAACAAGGTTATGTTTGTGAGAACAAAAACTCATCACTTACCCAATTACCACGACTTCCTTCATTGTAGAACAAAGGGTCTAATTTGTAAAGTGGTTTTGGTTCGAGTTTTCTAACTTTGGAGATGAAAAAGGCGCAGTCACACGCGCCTTTTGGGTTGGGAATTAGGTCGTGACGGTGGGCGGCGGATCGGGATAGGGATTCGGGGGATCGGTTATCGGCCCCTGCGGTGGAAACGGGTTGGGTGGCTCCGGTATCGGGGGTGGCGGCGTTGGTGGTAAAGGCCCCGGCGGCGGATCAGGCATTGGGCCGGGTGGTTCGGGCGGCAAAGGACCGGGCGGCGGGTCAGGCATGGGGGGCGGCGGCGCAGGTGGAAGCGGCCCCGGTGGTGGCGGGTCAATCGGCGATGGTTCCGGCGGAACGGGTCGATCAGGGGGAATCTGGTTGGTTAGCTCATTGTTAAGCATCACTTGTTTACCTCCTGTTTTCAGAATAGTAAACCTCGTGGCATCCCCTATAGTCCATGTGGCTAATTCAACCTCATTTTCATCAGATACTCATGCATTTAAGAACCTAATCCCAAACATGTCTTGTATCACGTTTTCCATCGGGGTTAATTATAGGTTGCAATATCCAAGCATGTTCGCCTTTTCGGGCAACCGGTGGGTAAAAAACCGCTTGTGCCGATAGCGATTATCAGCACTTTATATACTTCTAATCAAGCTGGTATAGAATTCAACTATTATCGAGATACGGTCAGCAGGTTGGCGGAAAGCATCGTCCTATGAAAACGATCATGATTGTGGATGACAAGGTGAGCGCCCAACGCCTGCTGGCAGATTACCTGACGGCGAACGGGTTTCGCACAGTGGTCGCCAACAATGGGCGTGAGGCGCTGTACGTGGCACGACACGAGAAGCCCGATTTGGTACTGTTGGATATTATGATGCCGGAGATGGATGGGTATGAGTTCATGCGGCACTTCCGCAAAGAGCGCAATACGCCGGTGATTATGCTGACCGCCAAGATGGATGAAGTCGATAAAGTGGTCGGGTTGGAACTGGGCGCGGATGATTATGTAACCAAGCCGTTCGGCATGGCAGAGTTGGTGGCACGGGTACGGGCGGTACTGCGGCGGGTGTACGACGAAGCACCAGCGGCGGATGTGCTGCGGTCGGGGGCGGTGGTGCTGGACAAGAAAACGCATATGGTGGTGGTTGAGGGGCGCAAGATCGAGCTTACACCGTCGGAATTCGACCTGCTGGCGATACTCATGGTCGAACCCGGAAAAGTTTTTTCCCGCGCGGATTTGCTCGACAAGCTGAAGGGCAACGCCTTTGAGAATGTCGAGCGCACGGTGGACGTGCATATCCGCAACTTACGGGCGAAAGTCGAACCTGACCCTGCAACCCCGCGCTATATCTTGACCGTTTTTGGGGTGGGTTACCGTTTTAACCCGGAACTCGATGAAACATCATGATGATACGTTCGCTAACCTTTAAGTGGATCGCTATTCTGCTGATTACCAGCCTCGTAGGCGTGGTGCTGGTGGGGTTGTTCGCGTACCGGACGGCGGTTAGCGGTTATGACCGGCTGCGGGTGGAGCAGGCACAAACGACCTTCGTGAGTGAGGTGGCGGACTACTATCAGGAGAACAATGGCTGGGGCGGGGTGGAAGTATGGCTGCGCGAACGGGACGATAACCGGGGCAAGCCGTTTTCGATGCCACAGCTTTTCGCGTTGATCGACACGGACGGTAAGGTGATTGCCGGATTTGGCCCTTACCACGACAACGACCAATTAGCAGCGCAGCAGATTGAGGATGGCATCCCGATAGTGGTGAATGATGTGACCGTCGGCACGGCGCTGCTGGCAAACCCACCGCCAACACTTGACCCGCGCGAAGAACGCTACATCAACGGCACGAATCAGGCGCTACTCATTGGTGCAATCGGCGCAATTTCGCTGGCGCTGCTGATTGGCATCCTGCTCTCGCGGCAGTTTTTGCGCCCGCTGACGGAGCTGACAAGCGCTATCCATGCGATGCGGCAGGGGAACCTTAACCAGCAGGTGCAGGTGCGGACGCGGGACGAACTCGGCGACCTTGTGCAGACCTTTAACCAGATGAGCGCCCAAATCCACCGTGTGAACCAACAGCGGCAACAGATGACCGCCGATATTGCGCATGAGTTACGCACACCATTGATGGTCATCAGCGGATATTTAGAGGCACTGCGGGATGGGACGCTAGAACCGACAGCAGAACGATTTGAGGCGATGAACCAAGAGGCAACCCAGCTTAAACGGCTGGTCGAGGATTTGCGCACCCTGTCGCTGGCTGACGCAGGTGAACTCAAGCTGGCGTACCAAACGGTGAAGCCGGGCGAACTGCTGACACAAATCAAACAATCATTTGAGCCGATTGCACAGGAGCACAAGGTGGCGCTCAAGCTGGAGGTGCAGCAAGGGCTACCGAATGTGCAGATCGACCCTGAGCGGATGGTGCAGGTGCTGGCGAACATTGTCAGTAATGCGCTGCGCTACACACCGGATGGCGGCACAGTGACGCTGCAAGCACGGCAAAACCAAGATCAAGTGCAGCTACGCGTGAACGACACGGGCAAAGGTATTCCGGCGGAAAAGCTACCGAATATTTTCGAGCGTTTTTACCGTGTTGAGGAGTCGCGCTACCAAACCGAGGGCGAGTCGGGCTTGGGGCTGGCAATCGCCAAGTCGATTGTCGAGGCGCACCACGGCACCATCGCGGCGGAGAGCCATATCGGGCAAGGGACATCGGTGATTATTAGCCTGCAACCGAGCGTGGTTGGGGGGTAAGTGGGTTATCGAAAATCATGAACAAACCCCCACCGTCGCTGACGCGACACCTCCCCCGCAAGCGATGGAGGAAACAAAAAAGCCACCATATCCAAATACGGTGGCTTTTTATTAGGGGGTGAATGCTGTTAGCTTGTTACGGCGCTGGCATCGACGGCGTTAGCGACAAAGTTTAGCTGCAAGAGTACGCTATCTTCTACGCTGGCGACGAAGGGCACATTGGGGATGGTCAGGCCGAAGTCGTTCAGCAGGACGCTGAGTTCGGCGCTACCGGTAAGTTGGTCGGCTGATTGCAAAGCGGCAGTGACATCAAAGGTTACGGACTTGGTGACACCGGCAATCGTCAAATCACCCGTGACTTGCAAGGTTACAGCGTCGCCCACAGCGGCGGTGGCGGAGTCGCTGGTGATGGCGGTTGGTTGGAAAATGATGAACTCGTTCGCATCTGACTCGGATTGCAGGACGAAACGAGCGACCGAGTTATCACGGCGGTTGTCATCAGTGGCGAAGGTACGGGCGTTGATACGGATTTCGCCAATTTCGGACTGCGACAGGTCATCCACATTCACAAGAATATCACCCGCGACTTCCGCGGTTGTGCCGATGACGGTTTTATCCGCACCGTTCAGGACTTCCTCGATGATATAGGTAACGGTCGATTCATCCTGCGAGATGCGGTAGACCGTCTGGTTGGTGCTTACGTCGCTGGTGGTGAGTTCTTCGGCGCTTGCCTGCACACTTTCGGTCGGGGCGGCGACACCGCGTGTCAGATATAAGAAGGCGCTGATGCTGATGATGGCGACTACTGCCGCTAAGGCGATACCGATTTTGACGCTGCGTATCATGATTATTTCCCTCGTTGCTGTTCATTTGGTTACGTTGACAACTAATTTAGCAGGCAGATATTTAGAACCTGTTTAGAAGGTGTGCAATTTTGGATGGGGTTGGAAACGTGATGGTGAGAGGTACAAAGTTAGGGGATCACACATAGGTGCGCCCCGACAGGAATATGATGTTTGAGGTAGGTGACGAAGATAAAACACCTCACCCCCCCGCCCCTATCCAATTTGCTGAGTACAGCTTGGAGAGGGGAGTCAAACGGAACGACCTGAGACCATTCCCTACGAGAAGATGTGTTTAGGGTGAGGAATGCGGAGGGCGCAACATGTTACACCCCTACAGAATATGATACTTGAAGCGGGTGAGCCGGACGCACAGCCGTGCGTCCCTACAGCAGATGATGATGTTTGAGGTGAGCCGCGCGATATAAGTCGTTTCATCAAGCATCGTCAAGAACTTATTTGTGCCGTCACAAACTTCGCGACAAGACAACATCTTCTGAACAACTTCTGAACAGGTGGGATTTAGGCTTATACCGAAGTGAAATGTTCAGAGGTGAAAGATGGCGACACAAATACAAACTATGCCTGCCCCGCTGATGCTGCCCGACGAGTCTTCCGGCGGTATCATCAGCCAGTTTGGCAAGCTGTTCCTGCAACCCAAAACGTTCTTCCGTCACATGCCCACGGGCCGACAGTGGTTGGCGGCTGCCATCATCGTCATGTTGATTGCGGGTTTCACAGCAACCACGCAAACACAATCCAGCACGGCATCGACCAGCACGACTGCCGCCAGCACCGGAGCCAGCGGCTTCGACCTGAGCATGTTGGATGCAACCGCCACGACTAGCAGCGGCACGGCATCGATAGCCACGGCGGCTGCCAACGCCACTACAACAAGCAGCACGGACAGTGACACCACACTCATGAACGCGCTGCTGGCGGCTTCCGGCGTACTAGCGATGTGGGGCGGACAAACGGTTTTCCTCGCACTGGTCAGTATGCTGCGCGGGTACGCACCGCAGTTGGGCAGAAGTTTCCAGATCGCGGTATGGGCGAGTCTGCCGCTGGCACTGATGCTGACGCTGCGCTATGCCCATTATGCCAACGGCGGCAGCGGGGGATCACTCGGCTTGTCGATGCTGCTGGACAGTTGGAGCGGCTACGACCAGCTACCGGAACTGGTACAAAAAATCCTCGCGGTATTCACCAGCAACCTGACGTTGTTCTGGCTGTGGAATTTGATTCTGCTTTACTTGGGCGCACGGTACGCATTGAACGGACGGTTTTTCGCGGTGGCCTTGGTCGTCGCCCTTTGGATTACCGCCGCGACAGTAGTACCGGCGCTGGTCAGCACACCGACCACAACTTCCGCACCTCGACAGACCAGCACGACCACCCAAACACAGCAGTCCACGACCAGCGGGCGCACGAATAACAGCGGAGCGACGAGCGGCATAGGTACAGGCACGACCACCCAAGGCGGACAAGCTGGTGGTGGCGGGAACTTCCCCGGTGGCGGGGGCGGTGGCAACTTCCCCGGTGGTGGCGGGGGTGGCGCTCCTCCGGGCGGGTAAGAAATAGCCATCCCCCTTCACACACAGGAAACAAATACACGGAATGGTCTGAGACCATTCCCTACGAAAATAACAATGAGCGCGAGTGTAGAAACCCGCGAGGAAATGAGAGCGCAAAATGGAACAGCAAATGATTTCAGCCAAGCATCTGGTGAAAACCTTCAACACGGGTAATGAGGCACTGACGATCCTCAAGTCGGTCAGCGTCGGTATTCCAGTCGGGCAGTTTGTGGGCATCATGGGGCCAAGCGGTTCGGGCAAAAGTACACTGCTCTACCTGCTGGGCGGTTTAGACCGTCCGACCAGCGGCAGCATCACCGTTGCCAATAACGCGGTCAGCAACCTGAGCAGCGACGCGCTGGCGGCCTTCCGCAGCAAGACGGTGGGGTTCGTGTTTCAGGCTTTTCACCTGATACCGACCCTGACGGCGATGGAAAATGTGGGCCTGCCGGGGATATTTCGTGGGGTGCCGCGCCACCAGCGTGACCAACGGGCGATGCAACTGCTGGCGGCGTTGGGGCTGGCGAACCGCGCCGACCACCGCCCTTCGCAGCTTTCCGGCGGGCAGCAGCAGCGTGTCGCCATCGCGCGGGCGCTGTTCAACGAGCCGCCAATTTTGATGTGCGACGAACCGACCGGCGCGCTGGACAGCAAAACCGGACAAAGTGTGCTGCGTTTGCTGCGGACGTTATGCGACAGCCAGAACAAAACGGTGGTGGTCGTCACCCATGACCCCGGTATCGCCAATTACGCACACCGCATGGTGCATTTTAAAGACGGCAACATCGCCGACGATTACATGACGTACGAACGAAAGGAGCCACAAAGCCATGTGGCCTAAATTGACCCTCAAACGCGTATTAACCCTCGCGGTCGTGCTGATGATCAGCGCCTTTGTGGTCAGCACTATTTACGCACAGGATGCCGAAGTACCGAGCGCGACACCCACAGTTGAACCTACGACCGCGCCGACAGTGACAGCCGTACCGACCGAAATCCCGACGGCTGTTCCAACAGCCCTGCCCACAATTGCACCGACTGAGGTCGTGGCGGTCGCACTACAAGCGGTTGATCCAACTGCCGAGCCTGTAGTCCCAGCGGTTGTATTGAGCGTGGTGCGGAGCGAACCAGCAACGATTACCGCCGGACAAAGTGCAACATTGTCTGTAATTGGGGCGAACTTTACGGCGAGTACGACAGTGCGGTTGGTGGGATACGGTTTTCTGAACGCAACCCTCGTCAACAGCGGCGCGATGACCGCTGCCCTACCTAGCAGCTTACCAGCAGGTATTTACTATATCGAGATTAGCGACCCGGCCAACGGCACAGCGACTGTACCGACGACCCTGACCGTCAACGCAGCGGCAGTCGTCACGACGGCTGTGCCGACCTCAACACCGCTGCCCGGTGAGCCAACTCTGGTGGTAAGCAACTTCAGCGCGAACCCCGCCGCGATTTACCCCGGCGCGACCACTCAACTGACGTTCACAGTGGTCAACGTGGGCAGCCGCACGGCGCAGGGCGTGGTGGTGTCGTTGGGCAACACAGCCTTCACGCCAGCCAACGGTCAAGCCAGCATTACCCTGCCCGACCTTGCTTCCGGCGCGGCATACGCGGTGACACTGGCGGCGATGGCTCCAACAGATGCTAGCGAAGGGCCGCAAAATATCGCGCTGGTGCTGACTTCACGAGATTTTAGCGGGCAGACCTACACCAACAACGCGACTGTGAGCGTGGTGGTGGCAGCCGAAACCAAAGGCGAGTCGCAGGTGGTTCTTGACAGCTATCAAGTCAACCCCTCATCGGCGGCGGCAGGTGATACGGTGGTGGTGCAAGCCCTGTTCAAGAACACGGGAACGGAAACCGCTGAGCAAGTGTTGGTGCAGTTGGACGCAACCAGCGGTGTATTGATCGCAGGGGCGAACGGTAATGCTTTCTCATTAGGCAGTATTCCGGCGGGTAGTTTAGCACCGCTCACGATGTCGTTAGTGGTTGCCAGCGATGCCCAAACCGGCGCACAGGCACAGGCGTTCAAAGTCAACTATTTGCAGGACGGCGAAGCGAAAGAAACGACCAGCAGTATTTCGCTGCAAGTCGCCAGCGTAGTTGACCCATCACCTCTGCTGCTGCTGCAATCGTACAGCACCGGACAGGACGACCCGCTGAACCCCGACCAGCGGTTCACGTTCGAGATGACGCTGCAAAACGCGGGTGCGGTTGATCTTTCCAATCTGCTCGTCACCTTCGGCACCGTGTCCTCATCGTCATCCAGTTCGTCGAGCGGCAGCAGCGCCACCGAAACTGCGACGAGTTCAACCACCACAACCAGCAGTGAGTCGTTCGCCATCTACGGCAGCGGCGGCACGGTGTTGGTGGGTAATCTGGCGGCGGGTGATACGGCCTCGTTAACGCAAGATTTCATCGTGGCGACTGGGTTGACCAGCGGTATTCATGACCTGCCGATTACGCTGCAATATCAAACGCCAGATGGTACGACCTCGCGCCAGAGCTTGAACGCCAGTGTGTTCGTGGTTGTGCCGCCGACCATCCGCATCACCAACAGCAGCACACTTGCTGCTACACTGACGGCGGGTACCGAATACACACTCTCGGTGAAGATCGCTAATCAGGGATCGACTTCGGTGGCGCTCAGCGAAATGCTTGTCAGCGGGGAAAACGCCACCATCAGCGAGGGAGCGACTGCCGTGCTCGACCCGATGGATGCCGACGATGACACCACCAAGACGGTGACTTTTACGCCGGACGAAGCGGGAAATTACAGCCTGACGGTAGATGTTGATTATGTGGATGACCTAAACCAACTGAGGACGCTCAGCCAAGTATTCACGGGTGAGGTGAGCGAAGCGGTAGTGCAACGCCGACCACAGCGCGACATGACGCCGCCGACCACGCAGCAGGATACCAGTGTCGATCTGGGGCGACTCTTGTTAGGGTTCCTTGGCTTCGGAGGCTAAGACCGTGTTATACGAACTGATTAACCTGAGCATCCACAACCTGATGCGTGCCCGTTCGCGGTTGTTCATGACAGCGGGCGGAGTAACGATTGGCACGGCGGCGGTGGTGCTATTGATCGCACTGACGATAGGCTTGCAAACGGCAGCCGAGGCCAGCATCGGGGACAGCACGTCGCTGACGCAGATCACACTCGCTAGCAGCTTCCGGCGAGACAGCGCCTCCCCCACGCTGGATATGGACGCGGTGACCGAATTGGCCGCCCTGCCGGATGTCGCGGCGGTGATCCCAATTCTGTCACTCAACGGCTTTGTCGAGCTGCGGGCGGGAGACCTGCGCGGCTCGGCGCAAATCTACGGCATCTATCCAGCGACACTGGCGTATATGGGCTTCACCATGCAGGAAGGCGAATTGATGCTCGACAACAATAACGCGTATGGCGCGGTTATCGGCGGGGCGGTGTCGGGAACCTTCTCGGACGTGAGTGCCGACTCGTTTAGTTCGCAAACGGTTGACCTCACTACGCAGTCGGTCGAGATGCGCATCTACAGCCGTGGCAACAACAGCAGCGCGCGCAAAGTGCCGTTCACCATCAGCGGCATCCTCGATACCGGCACGACCTATGACTCGTCCATATTCTTACCGATGCAAACGGTGATTGACCTGAATGAGAAGATTACGGGTGAGAGTGTGGATGAGGAAACGATGACCTTTAGCTCGATCATCGTGCAAGCCACCGACCGCGATACTGCCAGCACCCTGCTGGAGTCGATCACGGCACTCGGCTATAACGCGACAGGCGCGGGATCATCCCTCTCCGAAATTAACGGCTTCTTTAGCACGCTGCGGGTGGTACTGGGCGCAGTCGGCGCGGTCGCCATGTTGATCGCAGCTTTCGGCGTAGCGAACACGATGACGATGGCAATCCTTGAACGCACCCACGAAATCGGCCTGATGAAAGCCGTGGGCGCGACCGACCGTGATGTGCTGACGGTGTTCCTGATCGAAGCAGGGTTAGTTGGTTTGCTGGGCGGCAGCACCGGATTAGCGATTTCCTACCTGCTCCAGCACTTCGCCAACCAAGCGCTCATCAGCCTGAACGAATCCGGCGGTCTCGGCTTCCTGTCAGTCGATATTTCACAGGCGAGCAGTTCATTGGTAAGTATCCCAAGTGAGCTGTCGTTCTTCGCCATCGCCCTCGCCACCAGCATCGGCATCGGCGCGGGGTTGTATCCGGCATTGAGGGCGGCGCGGATGACAACGGTGCTGGCATTGAAGGCAGATTAAAGCAAAACAAATTGAACCGCCAAAACGCCGAGAACGCCAAGACAATACGGAGGGATTTTTAACGCAAAAGCGCTAAGACACAAAGGACGCAGAGGGTTCAGAAAAGGGCACACAGCCGTGTGCCCCTACAAACCACAAATATGTTTCAGATTATCTATTCAACGCGGTGTGAACCTGCTGACTCAGGCGCTCGACATCGCCTTTGAGCGCGGTCTCGCCCTGTTCGGCGCTGGCGTTCAGGCGCGGGTCATCGTTGGGGCGCAGCGTGTAATCGGCTGTCGGGCGACCGGAGAAGGTGTCGCCATCGACAATGCCCCAGCCGGTATTTTTCAGCGGTTCGGGCAGCGGCAGCAGCGAAGGCACATCCACACTTTCCAGTTCGAGCGCCAACATGAGCGAGGTTTCGAGCGCGTCGGCATGACCGATATTGTAAGTGCCATCAGGGCTGGGGTCGAAGGCGGTGGTGAACAACACTTTTGCCCCGCCACGCGCCGTGTACTCCTTCGCCAGCCGATCGAGGGTCGCCATGTGGTTGGCCGCACCGTGCCCGTTGACGATCACGATTAGCTTATAGCCCTGCTCGATAATCAGTTCCAGCCGCGCACGGACGACCAGCGCTAGCACGTCTTCCATGCTGTACAAACTTTTCATCGAGTTATCGGGGAAGTCCATGCCGACAATCCACTCGTCACCGTTGAAGCCGATTTGACGCAGCGACTCCGGCGAGCGTTCGCGTTCCGATCCCCAATACAGCGTGGGCATCACCACCCCGCCAATCGCCTCCGCCGTGCGCACGGATACGGCCTGCGCGTGCAGGGGGTCGGTGCCGTAGGGTAAATGCGGCCCATGCCACTCCAACGGGCCAATCGGCTGGAACACGACCGGAAAGCGGTCACGCTCGGCGATAATTTCGGCAGGGCGCAGCAGTTCAAAGCGCACGGTACGCATGGCAATCACTCCTTGAAATGTCATTTTATGGCGCGATTGTAACACCCGTACCGGCCAATGGTTTGATACCAATCTTTGGCATCTGCCGCACAATCTCAATACACTTGGCAGCACTTGTCGTTGTCCCATCATTGAGGTTGATTATGGCAGAAATTCGCCCGTATCGCGGCGCAGATGAAGCAGAACTCTTAGCCGTCTGGAACCTTTCCATGACGCACGACCGCATCACGCCGGATGTTTTCCGCGTCAAAGTGCTGCTCGACCCGAACTTCCAAGCGGCTAACCTGCCCGTCGCGGTGGAGGATGGGCGCATCGTCGGCTTTGTGCTGGCGCTGACGCGGCAGGTACCGTTGTTTTTGCAGGGTTTAGAGCCGGAGAAAAGTTGGATTACGGCCTTTGGGGTGCATCCCGATTACCAGCGGCGCGGCATCGGGCGCGAATTGTTCAACCACATCATCTCGCGCTTCAAAAACGAGTCACGCACGTCGCTGGAAATCGCACCTTACGTGCCTAATTACTTCGCGCCGGGGGTGGATACCGAAGCCTATGCCGGAACGATCCAGTTCTTGGAAGAAGTGTTCGGCTTCACGGTCATCGAGCGCCCAATTAGTATGGGGGTCAACCTCACTAACTTCCAAATCCCACCAGAGTTGGTGGAACTGCAACGCAAACGTGAGCAGGAAGATGACCTGTGGATCAGTCCGGTGACGGCAGCCGACCTACCCGACCTGATGCCGTTTATCGCTAAGTATTTCGGCTGGGATTGGTACCGGCACATCCAAGAGTATTTGCTGGAATACTTTGGCGACAGCAGCAGCCAAATTTGCGTGCTGGTCGCGCGTTTGAAAGGCGAGGTGGTCGGCTTTTGCCCCCAAAAACGCGAACGCTTTGGGCCGTTCGGTGTGCATCCCGAAGCGCGTAACCTCGGCATCGGACGTATTCTGCTGTTCAACTGCCTCGCCGAAATGAGTGCCCGCCGCATCTACTATTCATACTTCATGTGGACGGGTGAGGATGCCGCGCGGCTCTACACACAGGCGGGTTATAGAAAACAGCGTTCATTCACCATTTTTCGTAAGGATTTATAGGCAAACATCATGACAAATTATTTTGACACGGTACGGCAAGTGCTCAATGAGGCGGAAACCCGCAACCGCGAGGCGCTGGAACAAGCGGCGGATGCAGTTGCGACCAGCATGGCAAACGGCGGTGTGCTGCATACCTTTGGCACAGGGCATGGGCATATGCTGGCGGAGGAGTTATTTTACCGCGCCGGTGGCTTAGTCCCCGTGAATGCCATCCTCGACCCAGCGTTGATGCTGCATTTAAGCGCCTTGAGCAGCACGCATGTTGAACGGCTCAGTGGCTACGCCGAACTGGTGCTGGAACGCTATGTGATCACGGCGGGGGATGTCATCATGGTCGCCTCCAATTCTGGTCGCAATGCAGCACCCATTGAGATGGCGCTGGCAGCCAAGGCCAAAGGCTTAACCGTGATCGCGCTCACCTCAGTTGCCCATTCGCAGAGCCAATCCTCGCGCCATGCCAGCGGCAAGCGCTTGTTCGAGGTTGCCGACATTGTGCTGGATAACTGCGGCGTAATCGGTGACGCGGCGGTGGAAATCGACGGACTGCCGGGGAAAATTGGGGCGACCTCCACAGTCGTGGGCGCAGCATTGCTGCACACGCTGGTCGAACGCAGCATCGAGATAATGCTGGCGCGTGGGGTGCAGCCGCCGATTACGCTGAGTGCCAATGTCGATGGCGGCGATGCCCACAACGCCAAGTTATTCGACCAATATAAAGACCGCCTGCGGCATTTGTAGGTTTAGAAACCTCACCCCCTAGCCGCCTCTCCATAAATGGCAGAGGGGGAATAATACGGGTGGTCACAGAATTTTTACGAGAAAAAATGGTTGTGATAGGTGGCACGGACAGCATGTCCCACGGGAGACTTCGCACTATGCAGTCCCTACACAAGCAGATTTTTGTAGGGACGCGACACATCGCGTCCGTTACATTTCTCAGATTTGCCCATGATTAGGCCGCCTGTAATATTTACCCCTGCTGTTCACGCTGCTGGTGTTTGGAAGATGCCGCCTGTGGGAAGCTCGTGCGCAGGTTGTTGATGACGGCATCCGTTAGTTCGCCGTTGACGGCTTTGAGCGCCAGCAGCAAACCACCACCAATGGGCGGGAAGGCGGGCGTGTGGACAGTCATGGTCGGTTCACGTTCAGCAATCGATTGCTCGAAGGCGGGGCGGATTCTGCCGCCCGCTTGGAAAATGCCGCCTGTGGGGTACACGCCAATTGGCTGACCGAGTACGCCCAGCTTTCTAGCTGCTGCAATCGCAATATCGGCTAAGTCCCGCCCTGCGCTGGTGAGGATACGCTGACAAGCCGCGTCACCTGCCTCCGCGCCAGCCATCACGCTCACTGTCAGCCGCGCGATTTCCGGTCGCTCCATCTGCCCCGAATAGATTAACTGCTGTACGCCCCATATATCCGCCACGCCCAACTGTGCCGGAATCCGCTCGACCAACTGCGTGTGTTCGATGCGTCCGTCATAGGCCTGAGTTGCCAATTGAAGCGCCTGCCGCCCGATGTCGTAGCCGCTGCCTTCATCACCCATGACGAAGCCCCAACCG
>JAPUDW010000213.1 GCA_027492915.1 Bacteroidota bacterium
GAACTGGTTTTGGTTTTGTCATTTCCTTACTATACCAGTTATTCGGATAGGCTCTTAGTGGACTTGTCTTATGGTTAGCATCATGGCTTTAGCCTGATGCGGCGCACCCCGCCACGACCATTTTAATAAGTAAATCACCATCATGCTGTCTGTTTTCCTGTGATCCCCACAACCTCGCATTCCTGTAGGGACAACATACATGCTGTCCCATAGGCACCAAGTTAAGCAATTTCACGACCTTGCCAACTCGGATTTTGTAGGGGCGCAAGGCTTGCGCCCTCTTGCCACCAACCCCCACACAACCACGCAATCCTGTAGGGGCAGCATATTGACCGTTGATAATTAAATTCGGTAAAAGGATACCAACGGACAGCATACAAGGCTTGTCCGGTACTCATTTTGCCACAATTTGCGCGAGAAATGAGCTTTATTCCTGTTCAAACTAGAAATAAAATGGGTTACCTAAGGCGAACGCTATCCCTTGAAGTCGCTTTAGCAGACTTGTCTGGCGATCAGCATGACGGCTTTAGCCTCATGCGAGGCAACCGCACTCATTTCTCAGTACCGGACAAGCCTTACATGCTGTCCGGCATATCTCCTGCCTTTACTCGGTACTCGGCACTATGTACTCTGTACTTCTTATTTCCTAAGTTTGAATCAGGTTTGTGCCACAAACCATTCTCCAACCATCCACCAACCGGCTTAACAATCCCACTCCCTCAAAACCGTTAGCGCCAGCACCGCTTAAAAGCTGCCAAATGTTCTTCCAAATGGTCACCCTAAATCAGAACAAGTGTACTATCCTACAGGGTGCAATCGAATAACACCCAAAGGATGGTACACATGACCGCACACCACACCCCCGATCAGAAAAATCAAGCGCTCGAAATGCTGCGCGATACCGGCGGCGACATCAACCAAACCCACGCCAAAACAGGCGTCCCCAAGCGAACCCTCTATAACTGGCGCCATGAACTTTGGCAATCTTGGCGGCAGCACACCCCTTCGCCAAATTTGCCAAAGCCGCTCCCTCAATTTGAAGATAATATCGAGGCTTTAGCCTTCATTCGCAGTCAAATCATGGCGGAATTGCTAAATATTGCCAACAACTTTCAGACCGAAATGGCCTATACCACCCCCACCCAGCGCGTCATGCTCATCAGCCAGCTCATGGATCGCTATTTAAAGCTCGATGAATATGTCAGTGCGCATCAGGAAGAAGAAGTCATATACGTACATGAATATGAGTATGCAGTCGCCCATCACGTCGAAAAAGTCCCTAGCCCTGACTATTGAAGATACACCGGATGAGGAAGATCCCTATCCCCGGTCGCGCATTTGGAGTACGCAGATAGGTCAACCCGACTCGCCCGATAATGAATACCCCGATCAATCCCTGAATTAAATCAAAAAGGCGGAGTAGTCAACTCCGCCTTCCTGTATTCTCTTATTCCCCTCCTTGTTACTACGGGGAGGGGCTAGGGGTGGGGTTCGCCTTTTCTTTTTGTCTTTCTCTGTGTCTCTGTGGTGAATCCGTATTTGTCTTAGACGACGACGTTGATCTTCGGCTCTTGCCCGTTCCGTGCCGCGATGAAAATCACCTTCTTCGCGCTCCCGCCGTCCAGCGCCTTCTGGACGGCCTCGCTGTTCATCGCCGCCGTGGTCGCGTCCTCTTGGCTGATGCCCGCTGCCACGTCGATCCGGTCGCGCACCTTGCCGTTAATCTGGATAACCAGCGTCACCATATCCTCAGCCGCCGTCGCCTGATCGTATTCCGGCCAAGCCTGCTGGTGAACACTGTAACCGTGTCCCTGCTGCGCCCACAATTCCTCCGCGATATGCGGGGTAAACGGCGCCATTAACAACAGCATATTTTGGATCGCCTCACGCCATGCGGTCGCGCCGACGTTGCCCGCCTTCATCACATCCTTCAGGTCATTGCGGAACTTCATCAACCCCGCGATTGACCCGTTAAAGCTGAAGTTTTCCAGCCCGTCCATTACCCGCTTGATGCACTGGTGCAGTTTACGCTCGATGTCGCGCTCGGCCTCCGCGTCGCCTGTCGCCGGAGGTTGGTATCCGGTCACAATGTCCCACACGTCGTTTACCCACCGAACCGCCCCTTGGATACCCTTGCTGTCCCACGGGCCGCCCTTCTGCCAGTCGAAGCCGAACATCATGTATGCCCGAACAGCGTCCGAACCATACCGTGAAACCCAGTCGTCGGGGTTCACCACGTTACCCTTGCTCTTAGACATCCGCTGGATTTCCAGATGGTGCTTGAGTTGGTCAGGCCGTCCGACACCTTCCATCCCCGGTATCGTCACCACCGCATCCGGCACCACCTCGACCGTCCGCAGTTCGCCGTCGCCGATGTCCACGGTCAGCAGGTTCTCGGTGCGCTTGATAATCTCACCCACCACCAGCTTACTCCGCTTGGCCGGAGCCGCCGACGGATCAATCACCTCCACCTTGTCCGCGAACAGCTTGGTCGCCTGCCACGTCCCACTCGCTACGATATAATGACCAGCGCGTTCTTCACCCAACACCTGCCCTTGATTACGCAGCTTGAGCATGGGCTCACCCCAATTCATCTGTTCGGGGTCGCGCCCGTGCGCCTTCATAATGTCCATCGTTTCCTCGAACATCCCTAGGTCGCGCATCGCCTTGGTAAACCACCGCGAGTACAACAGATGCATGGTCGCGTGTTCCGCACCACCTGTATACACGTCCACGGGCAGCCAGTAAGCCGCTTCCTCTGGGTCGAACGGCCCGTTAGCATAATGTGGACTTAGGTAACGGTACCAGTACCATGATGAACACATGAACGTGTCCATCGTATCAGTTTCGCGCTTGGCTGGTTTGCCTTCGCTGTCCACCGTATTCTGGAAGCCCTCGTGCAGCTTGAGCGGGCTTTGTCCCGTGGGCAGGAAGTCCACATCATCGGGCAGAACCACCGGCAGTTGGTCGTCCGGTACCGGTTCAAACGTGCCGTCCTGCTTTTGTACCATCGGGATGGGTGAACCCCAGTACCGTTGGCGCGAAATCAACCAGTCACGTAGCCGGTAGTTGATCGACTCCTTACCAATCCCGCGTTCTTCTAACAGGCTGATCGCCGCATCCACCGCTGGGTTCTTGCGCCCCTTCTGCCCGTTGGAAACGAGGCCGTTCAGCAGGCCGCTGTTAATCATGATACCCGCGCCGTCATAAGCCTGTTCCATCGTCTTACCGTCGAAGTGTTCACCCTCCGGCTGCACGACTGGAACAATCTCCAAACCAAACTTACGGGCAAAGTCGAAGTCCCGCTGGTCGCCGCTCGGCACCGCCATAATCGCACCCGTGCCGTAAGTCACCATCACGTAATCTGCTATCCAGATGGGGATGCGTGCATTATTCACAGGGTTAATCGCGTATGCACCCGTGAAAACACCGGTTTTCTCGCGACCCTCTGCCGAACGCTCAATCTCGGTGGAACGGGCAGCCTGTGCGCGGTAGGCTTCGATAGCTTCACGCTGCTCGGCAGTGGTGATTTTGTCGACCAGCGCGTGTTCCGGTGCCAGCACCATAAAAGTAGCGCCCCACAGCGTATCCGGTCGCGTGGTATAAACTTCCAGCGGGTCGCCACCCTCGGTCTTAAAGACCACACGCGCACCCTCGCTGCGCCCAATCCAGTTGGTCTGCATAATGCGAATCGGTTCCGGCCAGTCGATCTTGTCGAAGTTCAACATCTCGTCGGTGTAGCGTGTGTACCGGAAGAACCACTGTGTCATCAACTTCTGGATAACCGGCTGTCCGGTGCGCTCATCTTTACCGTCGATCACCTGCTCGTTCGCCAACACCGTTTGCAGGGTGGGTGACCAATTGACCATCGCCTCGTTACGATACGCCAAACCCGCCTCAAAGAACTGCTTGAAAAACCACTCCGTCCATTTGTAGTATTCGGGTTCGCAGCTAATCATCTCGCGTTCCCAGTCGAACATCGCGCCCATGCTTTTCATCTGTTTGCGCATCCGTTCGATGTTCGCCAGTGTCCATTTCTTCGGGTGGATGTTACGCTGTACCGCTGCGTTTTCAGCCGGTAGGCCGAAGGCGTCGAAGCCCATTGGGAACAGCACGTTATAGCCGCGCATCCGCATATAACGGGCGCGCGCATCCGAAGGGGTCATGGCGAACCAGTGACCAATGTGCAGGTCACCGCTGGGGTACGGCAGCATAGTCAGGGCGTAATGTTTGGGCTTGCTCCAATCGACGGAGGAGCGGTACAGCTTGTCTGTCTCCCACTGTTCCTGCCATTTGCCTTCGATTGATTGTGGATTGTATTTAGTCGTTTCTGTCATCTTGTTTCTCTCTTATAAGGACAAACCATCGATTGTCCGTGTGTAAGGGCATTGTAGATTTCTCAGTGTTCTTTGTGGTAAAAAATGCTTTTATCCGAATCCAATATCGGGCGTAAAAGAGCCTGATTGTAGCAGATGAAATTGTTTTGAAGGTGGGGTAGTCGAGGAGCGCGGTAAATTACCGCGTAATAAGGGAAGAGCGACCCACCTCCGAAGTCAGGATATGAAAATGCAGGGACATAGTTACACCTATATGTGTATTAAAGATGGCGACAGTATAGCATAGGTCATTCGTGCGGGACAATAGTTTTGCCAACATCTGTTTGCTACATCTTAAATAATAAATGCTGGACTTAATGATAAGATGATAAATATGATTGCGTTATCTTGTTAGGATTCCCATGAGATTGTTCATCAGTTACAGCCGTGTTGACACTCAATTCATCCACAGTTATGTTACCCGCTTACGCCGTATGTTTCCGGGTAGTTTCTTTTGGTTTGATGAAGAACTGCATGGTGGTGATAATTGGTGGAATGCCATCCTCGACCAAGTTGAATCTTGTGACATTTTCATTTACTTACTTTCAAATGAATCCCTCATGTCACCGTATTGCCGCGCTGAACTCGCCGAAGCACAACGCCTACAAAAACGTATTATTACAGTGATGGTACGCCCCCGAACTAACATTCCGCCAGAACTGAGTGATATTCAATACGTTGATATGAAAAATGGGGTTAATGATCCTGATGCACTCACCAATATGTCCCGTGCGATCAATTATCAACGTGATAATTTGCCAATCCAGCCCCTTGTTCCTTTATGGGAGCCACGAACTGAGCGCCCCTCGGCCAATGACTTGGAACCACTATCTATAGACGGCAGTATACAACTACCTCATGCGCCCTCCTTACCCATTGATATAAATCCCGTTCCAGAAGAGCGTAAAGGCTACGGAAAAGGTATAGTCGTCAGTATGATTGCCTTGATTGTGGTTGTCCTAATCATTGTCGTAATCGCACTGCCTAAAGAAGAGGACTCAAGTGTAATACAAACCGCTGCTGCGCTGGCAATGACAAACACCCAAAATGCGATTGCATCCTTTACAAAGACACCCACGCCGACGGTCACAAACACCCCAACATCGACTTTAACGCCAACCATCACGCCCAGTCACACCCCAACCCTTACACCCACTCCCACAGCCACCTTTATCCCACTCAACAGTTTAGCGAACTTGGCTGTGCCGGTGATTAACCCTCATAATGCGGCTAAACTTCAGCCGATTGGGCAGCTTCAAATCGGGAAAATTGAACTATATGGTAAGGTGGGTATTGATTGGTCTCCTGATGGAAAGTTAGTTGCTATTTCAGGAACACGTCAAGGCATAAAGATTTTTAGTATAAGTGACTTATCTAAGCCTTTATATGAACTCCAAAAATTCACTTCCGTAACCAGTATTGATTTTTCACCCGATCAAAAATTCCTTGTCAGTTCGGGATGGGATCAAACCATTCGTATTTGGAATGTGCAAACAGGGGAATTTGTACGCGACATTTATGATCGCGACGCATCTGTTGTTTATAGTCCCGCTGGGCGCTATTTATTAGGAAGCGCGCCTAATTTCGGCCTCAGTATATGGCAGGCCAGTACAGGCCAACTTCTCAGGACCATAAGCGCCCACAAGGATGGTATCAGTAGTGTTGCCTACAGCCCTGATGGCCGCTACTTTGTTAGCAGTTCGATGGATACATCAGTTAAGGTATGGGATGCTTTAACAGGTGAAACTATTTTCACCCTGAATGGCGACCCCTATTGTGCTACATCAGTCACTTATAGCCCGGATAAAGGCACGATTTTAAGTGGTGGTTGCGATAATTATATTAAGCTCTGGAACGCTGCCAGCGGAAAATTAATTTATAGCAAACGCACAACAAATACCGTGAATACCGTAGCCTATAATCCTGCCAGCAACTTAATTATTGCGGGTGATAATGACCAAAAAATCACCATTTGGAACGCTGCTAACGGTGAGGAAATTATCAAACTCAACGGGCATTTAGACGAGTTAAGTGTTGTATCGTTCAGCCCCGACGGGCGTTTTCTAGCCAGTGGTTCAATTGATGGCGCGATTATTATATGGGGTGTGCCATCTAACTGATTGTTAAACCCAATTGCCATCTCCCCCAAATGCTGCCACAATACGGGTAATCATCCGGCTCATTTAATAGGCGTAGCATATGTCCGGCATTTTCATTTCCTACCGTCGCAGCACCAGCCAACACTTCGCCCGTTTGATCTTCAGCGAGCTGCAACAACGCGGACATGATGTGTTCTTGGATGTCAACAGCATTGACGCGGGTGCCTTTGACCGCATCATTAAAAACCAGATTGCCGCCCGCCCACATTTCTTACTACTCCTCTCTAAAGGTTCACTTGAACGCTGTGTGAATGCTGGCGATTGGCTGCTTCAAGAGATTCAGGAAGCCGTCAGCCTGAACCGGAACGTTGTACCGGTATATGACGAGGGCTTTAACTTTGAGGCCGAAACGAAGTATCTACCAGAAGCCCTGCAAAAGTTCCTCAGGGTTCAAAACGCGCCGCCCTATTCCCACTATTATTTCAAAGCATTTATCGATGCGCTGAGTGACCGCTTTCTCAAAGACAGTGTAAATACAATCGCGGTATTTCCGACACCCGCCGCCGAACGCGCCGAGGTACAAAAGCGTATCGAGCAAGCAGCACAGCCGAATGACGACTGGATACCCCAAATACCGGAAGCAAGTACACGGCAGCCCGTTTCGCCCCAAACGCAGATAAAGCTAACGGACTTCATGAAGATGGCATCGCAGCTCAAACAAGAAAGTGAAATGCCAAAACCAGCCCAGCCCCTCGTCTGGGGTGTCGAAAATATTCTTCGTGCGCCGTTCGAATGGGTCTATATCCCGCCCGGACCTGTGACCATCGAAATCAATAAAAATATCCAAACGGTATCAGTTACGTCCTTTAATATCGCCAAATATCCAATTACTCGCAGTCAATATAATGCATTTCTTTCCGCCGAAGATGGGTACCGTAACCCCTTATGGTGGGATGACCGGTTGGATGCACGCACATGGCGGCAGAAGAATCCGGATATACATTTTCAAAATGTGATCGCCGGAAGTGATTATCCAGTCTCGAATGTATCGTGGTTCGAGGCAGTGGCCTTCTGCAAGTGGTTAGCATATCGTTTTAATTCCCCCTCGCCAGAGCTAACGCCTATGACAATCACCCTTCCTACCGAAGCCCAATGGTTACGCGCAGCACGGGGCGATAGCAGTCGCATTTATCCGTGGGGAGGCAAGTTTGATTCATCACGCTGCAACACCAAAGATAGTAACATCGGGCGTACAACACCCGTTACACAATACATAACAGGTGCCAGCCCATTCGGCGTAATGGATATGAGCGGCAATGTCTTTGAGTGGTTCTTGGAATCGCATACAGGTGAGGATGTACGCGGTGTACGCGGCGGCTCCTGGAAAACCGATCAGGTGAGGGCGCAGCTTTATTACCGCGAAGATGTGCCAATCAGCAATCGCGTCGATAACATCGGCTTCCGCATTGTAATGATGAACACGAATTAATATGGCGCAGTCAGAAGGCCGTATCACTCGGCCAATCATAACCCCTTTTATTTGAGAGGGATTTTTGTTTGACCGGTTGACCTGTCGAACGGTTTGTGTCACATTTTGGGCAGGACAGTATCTCAATTTGGCGACATCATCCGTCCTGCCTGTGCGCATAAGAAAGGGTTCTAGCGATGTTATTTGACTCCCTGCCTTCGACCACCGATGAATTTAGAAATTGGTCATGGGCGCAAATTCAGCCCTATTTTAATGACCTTGAAGCGCGATCGTTGGACGCGACTACCGTAGAACGATGGTTAGCAAATTGGACGCACCTCGACAATCTCATTAATGAAAGCCGGATGCGTCTGTGGATTCGCACGACCACCCACACCAACGATGAGGATGGCGTTAACCGCTTCCACGCTTACCTGAGCGACATCGTGGAACCGGTTGAAGTCGCAAACCAACAGTTGAAAGAGAAACTGCTGGCGAGCAGCCTTACGCCAAAGGGGATGGAGATTCCGCTGCGTGATATGCGGACAGAGGCGGCGTTATTCCGTGCGGAGAATGTGCCGCTGGCGACACAGGAAAGTAAGCTCAACACGGATTATGACCAGATACTCGGTTCGCAAACCGTAATGTGGGAGGGCGAGGAAATTACCCTGCTGCAACTGCGAACCGTTTACTATAAACCTGACCGCGACCTGCGTGAGAAAGCATGGCGGCTGGAAATCGAACGGCGGGCGGCTGATACACCGGTACTGAATACGCTGTGGAAGGATATGTTGAAGCTGCGTCAGCAAATCGCAACCAATGCTGGATTCGCCGATTACCGTGCTTACATGTGGCAGGAGCGGAAACGTTTTGACTACTCACCGGAAGATTGCACCGTGTTCCACGACGCGGTGGCGGAGGTGGTCGTGCCAGCGGCTGAGCGCATTTACGAACGACGCCGGTTGCGGTTAGGTTTAGACAGCCTAAAACCGTGGGACTTGCTGGTGGATACCAGTGGTCAACCCGCGCTGCATCCCTTCTCGACGGTTGAGGAACTCGAAATTCATTCAGAAGCAATCTTCCAACAGGTTGACCCACAGCTCGGCACGTACTTTGGCATCATGCGGCGGGAAGGGTTGCTCGATTTGGATAACCGCAAGAACAAAGCTCCCGGTGGTTACCAAACCGATTTGCGGCTGGTGAAGCGGCCTTTCATCTTTATGAACGCGGTATCGACGCACGAGGATGTGCAAACCATGATTCACGAGGGCGGCCACGCCTTCCACTGTTTTGAGAGCGGCAAACTACCCTACAGCCAGCAGCTTGAGATCACGATGGAAGTGGCGGAACTGGCTTCGATGTCGATGGAAATGCTGGCGGCACCGTACCTGACGCGCGACCTCGGCGGCTTTTATACCCCGTCAGAAGCGGCGCGGGCGCGGATTGAACACCTTGAGGAAATTATCACGCTGTTGGCATATATCGCGGTGGTGGATGCTTACCAGCATTGGGTATATACGCATATTGAGGAAGCGGCTGACCCCGAAAACTGCGACGAACAATGGGTCTCACTGTGGAAGCGCTTTATGAAGGGGATTGATTACACCGGATTGGATGAGGCGCTGCTGGTTCGTTGGCGGCGACAGTCGCATATCTTCCAAGATCCGTTTTACTATATTGACTATGGGCTGGCGCAGCTTGGCGCACTGCAAGTGTGGGAAAACGCGCTGCAAGACCAACCGAAAGCCGTGCGGCAGTACCTCGACGCGCTGGCGCTCGGCAGCACAGCCAGGCTCAAGGATGTGTTCGCAGCAGCAGGCGCAACCTTCGCGTTCGATGCAGCGACTTTCGGCAGGTTAATCGGCTTGATCGAGCGCACATTGGAAGAACTCGAAACCCAAGTTCACTGAGATGTAGGTGGATAGCATCGGCTGATGAGTATGCATCAGCCGGTGCAGCATTAAAGTGCTTTCCGATCTTTCAGCCAGCAATCGTAGCAGCTTACGGCGGGTGTTGGGTGTGAAATATAACTGTTAGGCAATCGTAAGCCAGCAGGTGAATAATCAGCCATAATAAAGATGCAGTTAAAAATATTGTTGTGAAGTGAGGTTATTATGGCTCCTATCGTCACCATCGAACGGCATATTCTGGAGCAGCAGAAGCAGTTCCCCAACGCGACGGGGGCATTCACCCGCTTACTTTACGACATGGCGCTTTCGGCTAAAATCATTGCGCGCGAGACGACCCGTGCGGGACTCGTCGGCATCCTCGGCGCATCAACCGACCACAACGTTTACGGCGAACAACAGCAGAAGCTTGACCTTTTCGCCGACCATACGATTTTCACCATGAATGACCATACCGGTCAATTGTGTGCGATGGCTTCAGAAGAACATGAGGACATCATCCATATCCCGCCGCACTTTGATACCGGCAAGTACGTGTTGCTCTACGACCCACTAGACGGCTCATCCAACATTGATGTGAATGTGTCAATTGGCACGATCTTTGCTGTACACCGCAAAATTTCGCAGGGTGAACACGGCTCGATGGAAGACTTGTTGCAACCGGGGAGGCGGCTAGCAGCGGCGGGATACGTCACTTATGGCTCCAGCACAATGATGGTGTACAGCACAGGGCAGGGTGTTCACGGCTTCACACTTGATCCGAGCGTCGGCGAGTTTTTGCTGAGTCACCCCAACATCCGCGTACCCGAAAAGGCGGTGTACTACAGCGCCAATCAGGGCAACGAAAAATTCTGGACACCCGGTATGCGGCGGTATGCCAAGTGGCTGCAAGGGATTGAGGGCGAAGGGCGTAAGCCACTCGGACACCGTTACATCGGTTCGCTTGTGGCGGATTTCCACCGCAACTTGCTGCGGGGCGGTGTCTTTTTCTACCCCGGTGATATGCAAGACGCCGCGCAGCCGAACGGTAAGATGCGGCTGATGTTTGAGGCACAGGCAATTGCGTTCCTCGCGGAGCAAGCCGGTGGGTACGGCTCGGACGGCATTGGTAATTTACTCGATATTCAGCCGCATTCGCTGCACCAGCGCGTACCGATGATTGTGGGCAACCGCGATCTAGTAGAAAAGGCCGAGAAATACATTAATGATTACGATCAGGAATGGGTGGCAGCTTATCGACCCTTCCGCGAAAAAGCACTTCCGCCACCGTAGTCGTTTTTCGTCATGATGGGTGAATACGCAGCGAACCGAGCGCAAAGCCGAGCTGTGTGCTGGGATCATTGATGACCGGCACGACACGATCTACCGTGAATACCAGCTCTGCATACACTCGACCCGCTTCACTGCTGCGCGGGATAATCCCTTTATACAAACGTGCATCTGGCGAGATGGGTGAATACGTCAAGGGAATATCTTGCCCACCGACGGAGAGCTTCAAACTATCAATCAGTGCTTCATCCATCCAATACAAGACTTCAAACTCGACCGTCAAATCCGAATCGGCTGACAGACTCACATCAATGCTCGATGTACGGTTGACCGTCCAGTGAAAGGTCTTCCCCATATTGGTGAATTCCATCTCGCGCCAGCCAAACCCAATATCCGTCGTTTCAGGCAAATCAAAGCTATTGGGGCTAACAAGGTTCTGGGCAGCATCGGGCTGTTTATAGCAAGACAGTGCGGGAACACACGAGAACATAGTCGAGGCACGTAAAGGTGGCGTTGTTCCAGTGATGCGCGCATCAGGGTCATAACCGCTGATATTGAAAGCTGAATCGGCTTCCTCCGCAGAGAGCAGCCGAAACGTGCCATTCTCTCCGGTTTCAAAGATGAGCAGTCGATTGTAGGGTATTGCAACGCCAAGGGTATTGGTCAACAGCCCATCTTCTTGAAATTGACACAAAGTATTTTCGGCAGAGCCATCAATAACCGGACAATAGAGGGCTAATATGCTATCGCTGCCATACAGGTAACGCATACCAAATTGCAAATGCGTCCCATAGTAAAAAACATAAGCCTTCTTGAGCGCACCGATGGGGTCCATAACCACGATGGCGGTATCGGGCTGAATTTGCGGTGCCTGCTCGATGGTCTGTTGCAAAATATTCTGCTGTTCCAACGAATAGTTCACATAGCGCTGGTGTTGATCATACGTGTTCAAGTAGCCCAAACCAATAAAAGGCAGCGCCAACACGAGAAACACCATCTCTCGATAACGTCCCGCCAAGCGGCTGATGAAGTACAGCAGCAGAGCTAAAGCTACCGCTGAACCTAACATCGCGAGGAGGTAGATACGGAAGTTTTCAAAACGGTAGCTGGGAAGCGGCAGAAAAGTTGCAATACCAATAAGGAAGAAGGCAAGGCCGGTAAGAAAGATGACTACGAAGCGCACCCATGATAGTGCCTGTCTTTCATCCGGTTTCCGGCGCAGCCACCACGCCCCCACGCCGACACTGACAAGCAGGCCAACTACAATATACACACCGAAAAGCGGAATGCTGTTCAGTTTATTAAAGGCATCGACCCATCCGGTAACCTGCCGCTGATAACCGACTAAGATGGCTAACACAATACTTTTGATGGGATTACTAGCTAAATCGGCTGACGGCAGCAGTACAGCTTCGTATGCCTCTATCCCCGGCTGTTTGCTCGCCCATATTTCATAACCCAGGATGAGCGCCATAGCCACATACCAGCTTGCAGCAGCGATAATCATGCGGCGGTTGGGGCGACCAAAATACAATAGCACAAAGGGCGTGACCACAGCGGCAGCCAGCGCAATTTGGTACTGCCCGAGGCTAAAAACGATCATGAGACTCGAACCAAGGAGCGCCAGCCAACCTTTCCAGCGCTGCTGTTTGTATGCTTGAATCAGGCAATAGACTGCCAACAAATAAGCGACAATGGAACTGTGAATATGGATGGTTCGTAGGGGGAACAAACCGGTATCAGCCGGATACAACATGAACAACACACCGGCTATGAAGGCCAGTAGTTTTTGCCCCGGCAGGAATTGAAGTACCAACCAGTAGGTAAGTACGATCTTGCCGAAAAAAAACAACATCATAAAAAAGTTGTAAAAGGCGTAGGAATTAGGATCAAGCACATACGACAGGTTGAAGAAGAACATTTGCAGGGGGCGGCTGCGGCTGATCGACATCACCGAATCAGGCGTGATGAAAAACAACGAGTGCCCTTCATCAAAGCGTTCAGTGATGGTGAGTTCTTCGATCAAGCCGGTTGTCTT
>JAPUDW010000214.1 GCA_027492915.1 Bacteroidota bacterium
ATGCGCAGCGACACTGTGGAATCGTGGTGTTCAATCGCAAGTTTCAAGGGAATGTAGGCAAGTTGGTGCCGGAATTGGCGGAATGGCATCGGCTGATCGCGGAAGGTGCAGGGACGGTTGAAAGCGACGTGTATAATAAGTTGATTGAGATTGTGAGGTAATGCGTATGGAGCAGGTTGACTTTCCGCCTATTGAACACATTGAAATCCGTAACGGTCAGGCACGTATCAGCGGGCGACAAACAAAGGTCAAGATGGTTATCAGCCGTTTGCTGGACGGAACAGGCGCAACGGTGAATGAGGTGATGGAGCAGTACAACCTGAGCCGCGCCGAAGTGCTGGCCTGCTTGAGTTATTATTATGACTATCAAGAGGCGATTGAAGGCCATTTCGTGGCACAGGAACAAGCTGCCCATGAAACAGCCATTCCACTTGATGAACTGGTGAGTCAACTGCGAAAGCGCAAACTCTAGACACCTCAGATCAGCCAAACGAACGCGAAGAGCCTGCACACCGCAGGCTCTTTCATTCTCGTTCGGCCTCAACTCAAGTTGCTCATTCGTGCGTGAAGCGCGACTATCAGGCGAGAGATGCAGCTTGCAAAGCGGGTTGGCGTTGTGAAGGTTGGATTTGGCGCGGTTAGGGTGAAGAATAGGTCAAGTGCGGTGGAATCGCGCAAAAAGGTGGGTTGTGGGGCGGGAGAGAGCCTGTAGGTTGTATATATATTATTTACCAACGGCAACAGGCTCGGCAGTCCGTTTTACACTTTCAGAAGCATCAAGCAGTTCAATCCCCACAATGTTCCCATCTGCGTCGTAATCCACGATCAGACCCGGTTGTAATTCGGCGCTTTCCTCAATGGGTGCGTCGGAGAGATAAAGTTGTAGGGTATCACTTTGAGCATCATATTCAATCGGTGTTCTCTTCATGACTTTCACCTTGATACTTACTAACCTTACTGGAACGATAAAGGGTTACGACTTCGCCGTTTGGTTCTACAATAACCCGAACAATATATGGTTTGCCATTAATCTCAACCACGCTTTGATAAGCACTGCGCCCCTTGTTGGCGGGTATAATCTCTTCAGGATGATGAAGAACCTCTAATACCACATGAAGTGGTATTTCGCGTTCTTGCATTTCCTCTATGGCGTGTGGCAAAAATGTAAAATCCATCACCTCATTATAGCAAAAGGCATGGGTCCTGCAACCAGCTTTGAGCGGTTGCACACCGCAGGCTCTTTCATTCCCGTTCAGCCTCAACTCAAGTCGTTCTTAAAGCGCGACTAGAAGGCGAGAGGTGAAGCGAAAAAAGAGTACACCTCGGTGTTCCCCTACGGCAGGATATTGGGTTGATTAATTAAAAGAGGCGCATCACCATGCGCCCCTCTATAGACTATCAGCTAATGACTACCGACTACCCGCTACCGGCTAACCACCGTATCCAGCGGCTTGAGGTTCTTCTCGATCTGCTCGCGGTAAGCTTCGAGGAAGGGTGGCAGCGCCAGATGTTCGCCGAGTGTTTCCAGCGGTTCATCGGTCGCGAAGCCCGGCCCATCGGTCGCCAGTTCGAATAGGATGCCGCCGGAGATGCGGAAGTACAGCGATTGGAAGTAGAAGCGGTCAACCAAACCGGATGTCCGCAGCCCGCGCTTGGTGAGCAGGTCGTTCCAGTAATCCTGTTCCGCCACGTCCTTGACACGGAAGGCGACATGATGCACGCCGCCACTGCCGAGGAACGCCCGCTGCAAACCGGGTTGAATGACGACCTGCACTTCCTTACCGGGGCCGCCGCCATCCATCGCGTAGATGACGACTTCTTCCTGCGGGTTGGCAGGGTTCGGCTGACGGTCGATTTCCTCGAAGCCGAGCAGTTCCGTCAGGATTAGCCCGACCTGACCGAGCGCCGGAACCGAGAGCTGCACGCCGTAGAAGCCGCGAATGGCGAACTCGACCGGCACGTCCGCGCCGTCCCAGATTTGCCCGTGAAAGTCCGCGCCGCCATCGTCCACCAGCGTCAGCCGTTGGCCTTCGGGGTCTTCGAAGCGCAGGATGGCGCGTCCGGCGAAGGTTTGCTGGGCTTCGTGCTTCACGCCATGCTCGTCAAGACGCTTGAGCCAGTAGTCGAGCGCGGCCTGCCCGTTGACGCGGAACAACGTATTGCTGATGCTGTCCGTCCCGCGCTGGTCGGCTCCGGTTTGCGGCCAGTCGAAGAAGGTCATATCGGTGCCGGGGCTGCCGACCTTATCCGCATAAAACAAGTGGTAGGCCGAGGTGTCGTCCTGATTGACCGACTTCTTGACCAAGCGCAGGCCGAGCACCCGTGTGTAAAAATCGAGATTGTTCCGTACTTTGCCGGTAACCGCCGTAACGTGATGTAGACCGTGTAACTGCATGATTGTGCTCCTCTTACTATCGCTGTTCGCTATCGAAAACTAGGTCTTTAATTCCCCTCTGCCATTTATGGAGAGGGGCTAGGCGTGAGGTTTTATATGGGAAGTGTGATCGGTTTTAGTTGGGCTTCAATTTGTGCCCGCTGCCCTTCAAGAAAGGGTGGTAAGGTCAGCCGTTCGCCCAAGGTGGCTGCATCTTCGTCAATCGTGAGTGCGCCGCTGCTGGTCGCCAGCTCGAACAAGATGCCGCCGGGGATACGGATATACAGGGAGTCGAAGTAATGCCGCCGTACTACATCCGTCACCTTCAAGCCGGTCGCAAGCAAGCGCGTGTGCCAGTCCTCTATCGCGTCGTCCGTGCTGATCGCCAGCGCAACATGATGCACACTGCCAATCGCCCGAAAGCCGAACTGCACTTCGGTGCGTTCGACCACCACTAACTCGCGCCCTGCGCCGCCGTTGATGGTGAGTACGGTGCCACGGGCTTCATTTGCCTCAGTGGATATAAACTCGCTGCCGCGCTGGTAGCCGAGAACATCCACCAAAAAGCTGACTGTCGGCTCGAGTTCGCGGACACCGAGTACGACACTGTGAACGCCGCGTATCGCTGCGGCCTCCGGCACGGGGTTCGCCGCCCAGTGCTGGTAGGCGAGGGTCTCGCCACCGGCGATCAAACCCAAACGCTGCCCGTCACTGTCGGCAAAGTGGATCTGTTCGCGACCGGCGTGGTCAGTGTGGCGGGTGTACTCAACATTCAGCGTATCGAAGCGTTTAGCCCACGCCGCCAGTGCCACGTCATCCGGTACATAAAGGAGCGTGCGCACCACGTTCCGCGCACCAGCACGGTCACGCCCCAAGTGCGGCCAGTCGAAGAAGGTCATATCGCTGCCAACCGTGCCTGCCGCGTCGCCGTAAAACAGGTGATAGGTATTTGGCTCTTCTTGAATGACCGTGCGCTTGACCAACCGCAGACCCAACACCCGAACGTAAAAGTCGAGGTTGGCCTGAAGGTCGCCGGTGATGGCGGTAATGTGGTGAATGCCGGTGATGCTCATGCTGCCTAACCTTTCCGTCAAATTGATTTGATGTTTAATCGTTTGACATCGAACAGTTTAGCATTGTATAATTCGGTTGTCAATCAGAAACCTATTAGAAACCTGTTGATGCGCCAACGTTAGCCAGCACATCAGTATTTACGCTTAAAGCGAGGCGATTGTGTTTGTGGTCGACGATTACGGGCTGAATAATGAGTCTTTATAAATTTGGACGGATAACCTCACTTTCCATTTGCTAAGGTCGCTCATCGCCCTCTCCAATTTGCCGAGTACAGATTAGAGGGAGGATGAAAAACGGGAAGATGAGAACCCATAATCCGTTTTAAATATGTAAAAGCAGCGTTCAGTCCTACATGTCTGGATACCTATTCGTACAAAAGGAAGCTCACCCTATGGGAACAAAATATCAGGGAACACCTGAAGAAATTCTGGCGCTGGATACCTACATTAAAGTGACACGCGCTGCCGAAAGCATCATGAGCCGCACGGCAGAAGTGACCACACAGGCCAACCTCACCACCAGCCAGTTTGCCATCCTCGAAGCGCTTTACCACCTCGGTACATTGTCGCAGGTGGAACTGGCGCACAAACTGCTGAAAAGTACCGGCAACATCACCACTGTTATTCAGAACCTCGAAAAGCGTGATCTGGTACGCCGCCAGCGCAGCACCGATGACCAACGCTACATGCAGGTGTCGATTACCGACGTGGGGCGAACGTTAATCGCCGACATCTTACCCGCGCATGTGCAGGGGATCGTCGCGGAGATGCGCATCCTTACAACGGAGGAGCAGCGCACCTTATCGGCGCTTTGTCGCAAGCTCGGCCTGCGCGGGGCGTAGAATCAAAAACTGCCTGACTGTGAAGCACAATCCGGCAGCTTATCGTCGAGGTTAGGTTCATAATTACTTTCGCAGGGAAATGGTTTCGTTTTCACCCAATTTACCCGCGTCTTTATGGATAATTGCGTCGGCAAATCCAATGAGTTTATTAATAATGCCACCGGGCGTGTCCCAATACTCGGCTTTTTGCGCGTTGACCTTAATCAGCCGGAGTTGGGGGTCATCCAAGCCCTTTTCAAACCATATTTTATAAATCGGACTCCAGAGTTCTTTCATTTTCGCGCGGTCGTTAACCAGCCGTGCTTTACCGGATACCGAGACATAACGCTGTTTATCCGGCGCGGCATAAGCCACATTAACCGTTTGATCTTCCTTGATCTCCTGCGCTTTTTCCGTATCCATGCTCGTAAAGAACCATAAGTCGCCGTCAAATTCTGTTTGTTGGGTGGACATTGGGCGGCTGTGAAGCGAACCGTCGCTGCTCACCGTCGTAAACATGGCGAAATCAATGTCCTTAATCAGTTCACGAAGCTTCTCGATATTTTCGTGGTATTTGCTGTTCATTATTGTTACCTCTCATCTGCACTACCAATAATTCATGAAACCGCGTGCTTACATTAAAAGTTGTATCGGGCAACCGCTTAACAGTGCGCCCGTTGTGTGTTCAGGGTAGTCAGTCGAAATGCGGGGCTATAGACCCGCGTGCCGCAGTGGGCGCAAACTTTTTCGTTACCCACCTGCCGCATAGTTGCCGTGTTATGGCAGTAATGGCAGCTATCCTTCGAGTTTTCAACGTATTGTTTCGGTTCGTGACGTTCGCTTTTCATATTCTCTAAACTTCCTTCTTAAATTCGATCTGTACAACAGAATACCCCGATACTGGTTTCGGCTCATGTGCATGTTGATGCATTTTTGAATAGGCCAAAGGGACAGTAAAAACGTGGGAATTGCACCTACATCTTATTCACAAACGTGTATGAGAATTATTAGTACAACGTAAATAGGTGGTAAATATTGAGGTGAATAGAGGCAGGGATTTACTCAACTTTTAGCGCGACTGCTTCGGCTTGCTTGCAAACCGCTTTAGGTGTCGGGCCAAATGTCACATCGGCAAACGCCTTGTGTGCAGTATACCCTGTGTTGAGGTGGATACAGTTTTTCTCCGGCGCAGTGTTGAGCTTAACATGCGGCAGTGAGGCAGCGGCATCCCGACTGTAAATTTCTACCGCGATTGCTTGCTCTGCGTCAATGCTGGCGAGCGTTAAAGCATTTTCATCAGCGGGGCTTTCGGCACATTTCGCATACAGCATCGACTCGGATACCGTGACATGGTAAGGAACCGATATTTCTCGCAGAGCGGGTTTCGGTGATGCAAATTGCGGAATAACAAGAGCAGTCGCAAAACTCATCAACATCACCGTTGAGGTTATTGCTATTCTTAGATGCCAATTTGATTTATCCATTATTCACTTCCCATCTGTTCAATCAAGCGGCATCACATAGAGATTAGCTTATCTAACATTCATCTTTTATGGATGGGTAAGGCGCAGGATGATTTTATAGGCCAAGTGGCTAATTCACCATTCATCTTAGCCGCCAAAGACCTGCTCTAAGATCCCGGCCAAGCGCATCATGCCCTTAGCAACGGGCGGCAAAATGAGCGATCCGCGTATCAAATTGAGGGTATCGCGGCTGAAGTCTAGCAGTTGATAGGTGGTTTTGTAGGCGGGCGAACGGTCGCTAATCCAGAACAAGAGCGTCATCAAGTAGGCCACATACAGCAGCATACCCATTGCCGTCACTTGCTCCGGTTTCTTGGGTGCATCGTTCGCCTCGGTCACTAACCGCATAAACACCTCTTTCATCTCGCGGCGGATGTCCGCCGTTCGTTCGCCCAGCACGCCATACGGGGAATTGGGGTTGAGCGCCCCGCCGAAGATACCCTGCCACACGGGGCGGAAGGGGGTTATGGCTTGCATCACCTCGGTCATAATCTGGTAGAAACGTTCGGCTATAGGTGCTTCGGGCAGCGCTGCAATCCGGTCTTTGGTGTTGCTGGCAAGCTGGCGGTAAAGCTCGATCACCACGACTTCCTTCGACTCGAAGTAACGGTAAGCCAACCCCAGCGAACACTCAGCCTCGGCGGCGATTTCACGCATGGTCGTCGCTTCGTAGCCTTTTTCCATGAACAGTTTTACAGCGGTGTCGAAGATGCGCTGGCGGGTTTCCTGCGCCTTGGGTGTGAGGGTCGATTGATCGTTGGTCATGGTGTCCTCGTTCTGAACGTGTTCAGTTTTCATCCTACGATAACACCTTTACTGACGTCTTGCGAGGCTTGATGTTCGCTGACTGTGCCTGCACAAAATCGACATAACCGAAGCTGTAGTAAGCGGCTGTAAGGGAGACTAGCAAGGCAGTCATTGGACCTAACCAATTGCCTAGCACTTGCATAACCAATACGACATCAACCGGAATAGCCACCAGCATGACGCATCCAATAAAGAATAAAGGGTTGTAACGTTCTCGTGAGAGGAAAAGGAACGTGATTACAGCCAATGATAAACCATTGAGTAATCCCAACCCCGCGCCAATGAGTAGTCCGTATAACGCACCGTAAACCGTTCCGATAATTGGCGCGATGAGCGTACCTAATAACGCGCCTTCAACTGCACCGCTGATAATTCCACGCTTCCACACCCACCAAACTAAATCTACCCATGTCATGGATTACTCTCCTACTTTATCCGAGTGAACATGTTCACTTTTAAACTGAGCAAAAAGGAGTTGTCGGGTATTCAAGAACGTTTGCATTTGCGCCACATGAGGCTAAAAGGCTTGTCCGATAATCCAAATATTTGTCGGTAGTTCCGCTGAGGGCTAAAGCCGCTCAGCTAACCATAAGACAAGTCCACTGAAGGGACTTCAAAACTGAGGCAGAAACCTGCGCAATACAATAATTCCATTCCTCTTAACTGTGACCACATCATCACACCACCTTCTCCCTTCACCACACAATAGGTGACTTATGCTTTTGCGGGTAATCGTCCTCAACGAGATCCTTCCTGGCGTACAGGCGCACGGCGTGGATAGGGAAGTTGTAGGCGAAGTAACCCCCGACCAGAGAAGCGATCAATGTGGGTATCACCACCAGCGCCGCCACATTGGACAGCAGCCAGATCAAAAGCAGCGGGCATAGGACAGCGTTACTCACAACAACCACCCCAGCCGACCACCATTGAAAGCTTTTCGAAACCTGCGGCGGATTAAATTTGTAACGAGTCAGCAGAACAACCGCTAAACCGCTCACCAAACCCGTTGCTATACCTAATATAGCGCCGTAGATCAGGCCGAACGCCGTACCTAAGATCGGGAAAATCAGCGTCCCGAACGCCGCGCCACAGACCATGCCACCAAGCGCCATCCGTTTAAACATCCACCAGAACAACCGCCACCAAATCATGATTGCACTCCATCGCTCTGCCCGACAATCGACTCACACCTTATCGCTGCTGTTCATTAGGTGAACACGTTCACTTTTAACTTGCCAAAAATTAGTGAACACGTTCACTTAAAGGTAGGATAGCACACTTTTACAACCATAGTCAAGCAGCCTAAAACACTTTAAATCATGAACAGCTTACCCGAATCAGCGCCGTTCGTATCCCGCCTTTCGGTGGAGATGCGCATTCCCTTGCGGCTGAAACTAAACATAGCAACAACGCTGTGTTATACTCAACAGCACGAGAGAATATGCCATTAAAATCTATACCACGATTTATTATGACGTGTAAACGAAGCTAACAAAAAACTTTAACATGTCATCGTTACCTGTACTTTTGTCATATCCTTCGCAACTTAACCCGAGTTAATGCGTTATTCCATATGAGCAAATTACATAACTTACTGTTTATGCCCCTACTTGTGGGTATAATGCGTTAAAGTTAATGCTTACAAGCTGGGGTGAATGCCGCCGCGTATCATCGCTTCAGTCGCAATAAGTCCTTGTCCATGCAGTAACAATTGGAGAGTAAATGTAATGGCATCTGCTTCACATCATCATGCGCACCCGGAGATAGACCCCAAAGTCTGGAAAGCGGATGTTGCGCCCTATTCAAAAGCCAACTGGCGTGAAAGCATCTGGATGTGCGCCACCAGCATCCTGCCCTTCTTTGTGCTCTGGTACTTGATGTACCGCAGCTTAGAAGTCTCGTATCTCATTACCCTGCTGCTGGCGTTTCCGGCGGCTGGTTTCACCATGCGTATGTTCATCATTTTCCACGATGCCGGTCACGGCTCGTTCTTTCCGTCACGCAAATGGAATGACTATATCGGTATCTTCACCGGTATCTTCTTGATGACCCCCTACTGGGCTTGGCGGCACAGTCACGCCATCCACCATGCCACCGCTGGCGACCTTGACCGCCGTGGTACGGGCGACATCTGGACGCTGACGAAGGAAGAATACTACAAGATGCCCAAGTTGAAGCGGATTACCTACTGGTTATACCGCAACCCATTCGTCATTTTCGTCATCGGCCCGACGTTAGATTTCGTTGTTCTGCAACGCTTCTATCCGATGAATGCCGCCACCGACCCGCGCGAAAAACGCAGCGTCATTTTCACAAATGTTGTGTTATTACTTCTCATCGCTGGCCTTAGCGCGATCATCGGCTTCAAGGAATTTGTACTGGTCGAACTGCCGATTATCGCCATCGCCTCATCCGCCGGTGTGTGGTTGTTCTACTGGCAGCACCAGTTCGAGGATGTGTACTGGGAACGCCACGACCAGTGGGACTTCTCACAAGCTGGTTTGCACGGCAGCTCGTACTACAAGATGCCGAAGCTGTTCCAGTGGTTCAGCGGTAACATTGGCTTCCACCACATTCATCACCTTAGCCCCCGCGTCCCCAACTACGAGTTGGAAGACTGCTACAACAACAGCGAATTGTTCCAGTCGGTTGAACCGATGACCTTCTGGAAGAGTGTCCGCTCGCTCAACATCCGCCTGTGGGACGAAGATCATCACAAGATGGTCGGCTACGCCAAGCCGGATGAAGTCGAAGAAGCCGAGTTGGCTGCGGCACAACCTAAAACAGGGCTGGCTGAGTCGTAAGCTAAGCTATAGCAAAAATTTTAAGGCGAGGGGCTTATAAAAGCCTCTCGTTTTATTTCCGATGTAGGCTAGTTGGCTAATGCGCTGGCTGCTATGAATGTGATATATACAAAAGACGGGACTGCTATGGGCAGTCATTTTTGTACTTGAGGTTCATCATGAGATGGTTTCAATCTATCGAGAAGGGCATCCCCGAACGCCTACGCTCTTACTTTACCGCATATGTTATTGTCGGCTTGGTCGTGTGTATCATTAGCCTGCTCATCTTTGGCAATATCGTTGACGGCGTTTCCGAAAACGAGTCGATTGTCCAATTTGATACGGCGCTGGCGAACGCACTCCACAATGCGGCAACGCCCACCAGCACTTCATTCTTCATCACCGTTAGCCTATTTGGCGGGGTTATCTTAACCGCGTGGGCGATTATTGTGGGGGTGGTACTCGCTTTACAACGGCGCTGGCTGTCATTCGTAGTCTGGTTTATCACCATTGCTGGTGGTCAACTCCTCAATACGCTGCTCAAAATATTCTTTGCCCGCCCGCGCCCGACGTTTGCTTCGCCGCTGGTGATCGAGCAGTTTTACAGCTTCCCCAGTGGTCACGCTATGATGTCCTTCATTGCTTATGGGATGCTGGCTTATCTGATATGCGTCATGCTCAAAAATAACGCCCTGAGGCTTGTCGTTATATTGCTAGCCGCTTTCGTGGTGATGTTGATCGGCATCAGCCGCATGACGCTCGGCGTGCATTACTTTAGTGATGTGATTGCTGGATATTCGGTCGCTGCGCTGTGGTTGTTCACCTGCATCAGTGCGTGGCGTTACGTCCAGCAGCGGCGGGCGAATCCTTCACCTACCACCTGAGAATGTCCACAAGGCGTCAAAAAGCCGCACCTCGAAAAAGGCTGCGGCTGTTCAGTTCATATCGTTTATGGAGGGAAAGGCACGGACGCAGCACGCTACGTCCCTACAAATGTGATTCTATAAACTACGCGGGGTCGCCTAACCGACGCTCGGTTCCAGTCAACAGCCGTTGGATGTTCTCGCGGAAGCGATAAATAATCATGATTGCCACGACGGTGATGTAGAAAATATACTCGACGGGCATGGTGTTCTGGGTGATGAGTACAAATATCCACACAGTTGCCAGCGCACACATACTCAACACGGCCAGCGACACATAACGGGTGATGGCGATGATGGCGACGCCCAGCACCGAGATTGCAACCAGCAGTTGCAGCGGGGCGATGGCGAACATGGTACCAAACCAGATGGCCGCACCTTTACCGCCTTGCAGCGTGCCGGTGAGAATTGTGGCGAACAACGACCAATTATGACCGATGACCGCCGCTGTAGCCGCAATCGCCGTGGCAGCCGCCCAGTTATTCGGCATAATCAGCGTGCCAATGGCGATAGCGACGATCCCTTTGAGGCTGTCGCACACCCACACAAGGATGCCCCACCAGAAACCCAGCGAGCGCCCGACATTGGTCGCGCCCATATTTTTACTGCCGACCTCAAAGATATTAATGCCCTTGGTCTTGGCGACAATATACGCCGTAGGTATTGAGCCGAATAAGTAACCAACTGCAATAACCATTATTAGCTGTACAAAATTACTGTCGCCCATCATTCTGCCTCCGGTCAATAACCGCATCTTTAATATTAAAGTACCACGAAGTCACGGTTTGTATTTTAAGAAACCCTTAATGCGTTATGTGGTTATGATTTTGCAGCTAAATACTCATAATCGCAAAAACTGCTGCCACATATACCCATAATCATATCTTGAATAGTCTACTTTTCGGCTAAAGATTGACAACACCAGAATGTGATAGAATATTTCGCTATGAAAAGACTATTCATCATTTTCGCTACCCTTTTACTAGCCACAGGCCTCACCTTCGCGCAGGACGCGGCAGGCGACATCGTGGGGCGCATCAATGCACTGCGCACTGATAAAGGGCTGCCAACTTATAACATTAACGGGGCGCTCGTCGCGGCGGCGCAAAATCAAGCCCAATGGCTCGTCAATAACGACTGCGCCATCGCACACACGCATCCTGACGGCTCCAACCCGCGCAGCCGTGCGCTCGAAGCCGGTTACAGCACCGGCAACGTTGGCGAAAACATTTACTGCGGCGGCATGGCCGGCCCTAACAATGCGTGGGTATTCTGGGTTAACTCCGGTATTCACTACGCCGGTTTAGTCAACACGCGATATAAAGAAGTCGGTGTAGCATCGGCGACGGGCGCGGCAGGGACGAGCTATGTCATCGTGTTCGGCGACCCCGGTGGCCCCGCTTATGTGCCACCTGCACCGGCAGGCAGCAGCGGCGGCGGTGAAGGCAGCGCTCCACAAGCCCCCCCGTCTTATGTAGTTGGCGTTGATGTACACGGCAATATCGAACACCAGATTCAAGGTGGCGACACGCTGGGACAAATCGCGCTTATATATGGCTACACTTGGAATGATATTCCGGGGATGCTGGCACTGAACGGTATGACGGAAGCCGACTACCGCAACCTCAAAGAGGGCGAGATCTTTCTTGTCCCGCCACAAGCTGGCACTTACACACCTACCCCCGGCGAACCTACTGCCGTGGTCGCCACCGCTGAACCGACGAGTATCTACCCGACACCCTATCCCGACGAAACACTCTCGCTGCTGCCCGACCCGACGCAAGCCGAGGTGGTACAACCGACACTCCCCCCACAGGTAATGGTGGCAACTTCCAACGCCATGCCCGATAACATGGTAGCGCTGTTACCCACGCCCGCGCCCAGCGCAACCTCACCTTCAACAGGGGTGATTAGTGCAGGCGTAATGCCGGCTGTCTCCGGTACGCCGCCGTGGTTGGTGGTCGGGTTAGGTGTACAAATTGTGGTATTAGTGGGTGCAGGCTTTGAATACGTGCGCCGCCACCGCCGCCGCTAAAACGAGGTTTTATGTCACTCGGTCGCTATATACAAGCATTTTGGGGTGCGCTGCGGATGACCATGCGCGGCGAGACAATTAAACCTGCGCCGCCACCTTCTCCGTTGGCTGAATGGGTCACCGAGTATGCAAGGCGCATCAAAACACTTTTAGAAGCTGCTGACCAGAATGGGCTGGATACCACGGCACGCAAACAAATCAAGCTGCGGTTGGATGGCCGACAAATGAGCCTTGATACGGTCTTGCTGTCGCTCCAATTCCACGCGACCGAAGAATATACCTCGCTGCTGCGGCAGGGTATTAACCAAAACATCCTCAACACCATCTATGCCACCAATATGAATGACCATTATTGGGTGATTACCCTTGCCGCGCTGCCGGAAATGCAGAAACCGTTCTTCCAAACGCTCATTAAAGCGTTAGAAACACACCTCGATTCGATCCCCAAAACGGATGCTTTACCCTAATTAACACGATCTCATTCTCGTGGATTAAAATTCGGTATGAAGCACAGCTTATTAAAAACATCATTGTCTCAATTCAGGATCGACGGCAGCAATCATCCTTGAAGTATTCACAATGATTTATCAACTTTTATACAAATTTGGAAACCTTAATTCTTAACGTATTGACGCAAAATTAATATTGGTGCTATTGTAATGATAGTCGTTTATCATTCATTTCAGGAGAACTCATAATGTTGTACATGCCCCGTGAAGAAGGTCAAGGTCTCGTAGAATATGCTCTGATCCTGGTTCTGGTCGCCGTTGTCGTTATCGTCATCCTCGCCCTGCTTGGCCCGACGATTG